>NZ_JBEYTJ010000031.1:122956-127285 GCF_040642995.1 Nonomuraea sp. NPDC047529
TCACCCCCAACGGCCGCGCGACCGGCCGTAACGCCCCGCGCCCGGCCCTCACGCAAGAGACCGGGGCGCGGCGCTTGCGAAACAACTGCTATCGGTTGTACTGACCGAAGTCGTACTCCTCCAGCGGGACGGCCTCGCCGCTGCCCGTGCCGAAGGTGTAGTCGGCCGCCGAACCGTCGTAACCGCCGACGGTGTACATGGCCGCCTTGGCCTCCTCGGTCGGCTCGACCCGGATGTTGCGGTACTGGGGCATGCCCGTACCGGCCGGGATGAGCTTACCGATGATGACGTTCTCCTTCAGGCCCAGCAGCGAGTCGGACTTGGCGTGGATCGCCGCGTCCGTCAGCACCCTGGTCGTCTCCTGGAAGGAGGCCGCCGACAGCCACGACTCGGTGGCCAGCGACGCCTTCGTGATGCCCATGAGCACCGGACGGCCCGCGGCCGGCGAGCCGCTCTCGGCCACCGTCTCGCGGTTCATCTGCTCGAAGCGCGGACGCTCCACGAGCTCGCCGGGCAGCAGGTCGGTGTCCCCGGACTCCAGCACGTTCACGCGCTTGAGCATCTGCCGCACGATGATCTCGATGTGCTTGTCGTGGATCGACACACCCTGCGACCGGTAGACCTGCTGGACCTCGGCCACCAGGTGCAGCTGCACGGCCCGCGGGCCGAGGATGCGCAGCACCTCGTTGGGGTTGACCGCACCGGCGATCAACTGGTGGCCGACCGTCACGCGCTGACCGTCCTGGACGAGCAGGCGCGAACGCATCGAGACCGGGTAGGCGATCTCCTCCGACCCGTCGTCGGGGGTGATGACGATCTTCCTGGTCTTGTCGGTCTCGTCGATCCGGGCCCGGCCCTCGGCCTCGGAGATCGGGGCGACACCCTTGGGGATGCGCGCCTCGAACAGCTCCGTGACACGGGGCAGACCGTGGGTGATGTCGGCGCCGGCCACACCACCGGTGTGGAACGTACGCATCGTCAGCTGCGTGCCGGGCTCACCGATCGACTGGGCGGCGATGATGCCGACCGCCTCGCCGACGTCCACGAGCTTGCCGGTGGCCAGCGAGCGGCCGTAGCAGGTCGCGCAGACACCGATCTTGGCCTCGCAGACGAGCGCGCTGCGGGTGCGGACGGTCTCGACACCGGCCTCGACCAGCTTCGTCACGTGGATGTCGTTGATGTCGACACCCGCCGGGACGATGACCTTGCCGTCGACCTCGACGTCCTCGGCCATGATGCGGCCGTGCACGTTGGACTCGGCGTTCTCCGCCTTGACCAGGTTGCCCGACGCGTCACGCTCGCCGACGTGCAGCGGGACCGCGCGGTCGGTGCCGCAGTCGATCTCGCGGACGATGACGTCCTGGGCGACGTCCACCAGACGACGGGTCAGGTAACCCGAGTCGGCGGTACGCAGGGCGGTGTCGGCCAGACCCTTCCGCTGACCGTGGGTGGAGATGAAGTACTCCAGCACCGACAGGCCCTCACGGAAGGAGGCCTTGATCGGACGCGGGATCGTCTCACCCTTGGTGTTGGACACCAGGCCACGGATGCCGGCGATCTGCCGGACCTGCATCTTGTTACCACGGGCGCCCGAGTTGACCATCATCCAGACCGGGTTGGTCGCCGGGAAGGCGTTGACCATGTCGGTCTCGACGTCGGCCGTGGCGTGGGTCCAGATCTCGATGAGCTCCTGGCGGCGCTCCTCGTCGGTGATCAGACCACGCTCGTACTCGCGCTGGACCTTGTCGGCCCGGCGCTCGTAGTTCTCCATGATGTCGGTCTTGTTCGGCGGCGCGACGACGTCCTCGATCGAGATCGTGACGCCGGAGCGGGTCGCCCAGCGGAAGCCCGCGTCCTTGAGCGCGTCGAGCGAGTTGGCGACCTCGACCTTGGGGTAGGTGTCGGCCAGCTCGTTCACGATCGTGGACAGCTGCTTCTTGCCCACCTGGAAGTTGACGAACGGGTAGCTCTCGGGGAGCGTCTGGTTGAACAGGCACCGCCCGAACGTCGTCTCCAGCCGGATCGAGTCACCCTGCTCCCAGCCCTCGGGAGCGACCCAGTCGCGCGGAGGCAGGACGTCCTTGACCCGGATCTGGATCTTCGCCTGGATCTCCAGCTCGCGACGGTCGAAGGCCATCTGCGCCTCGGCGATCGAGCCGAACACGCGGCCCTCGCCGGTCGCGCCTTCCTTCTGGGTGGTCAGCCAGTAGAGGCCGATGACCATGTCCTGGGTGGGCATCGTCACGGGCTTGCCGTCGGCCGGCTTGAGGATGTTGTTGGTCGAGAGCATCAGGATGCGTGCCTCGGCCTGGGCCTCAGCCGACAGCGGCAGGTGCACGGCCATCTGGTCGCCGTCGAAGTCCGCGTTGAAGGCGGTGCAGACGAGCGGGTGGATCTGGATGGCCTTGCCCTCGACCAGCTGCGGCTCGAACGCCTGGATGCCCAGACGGTGGAGCGTCGGAGCGCGGTTGAGCAGCACCGGGTGCTCGGTGATGACCTCTTCGAGCACGTCCCACACGACGGGGCGGGCGCGCTCGACCATCCGCTTGGCCGACTTGATGTTCTGCGCGTGGTTGAGGTCCACGAGCCTCTTCATCACGAACGGCTTGAACAGCTCCAGCGCCATCTGCTTGGGCAGACCGCACTGGTGCAGCTTGAGCTGCGGGCCGACGACGATGACCGAACGGCCGGAGTAGTCGACTCGCTTGCCCAGCAGGTTCTGGCGGAAACGACCCTGCTTGCCCTTCAGCATGTCGCTGAGGGACTTCAGCGGCCGGTTGCCGGGGCCGGTCACCGGGCGACCGCGACGGCCGTTGTCGAACAGCGCGTCGACGGCCTCCTGGAGCATCCGCTTCTCGTTGTTCACGATGATCTCGGGCGCACCGAGGTCGAGCAGACGCTTGAGGCGGTTGTTCCGGTTGATGACCCGGCGGTACAGGTCGTTGAGGTCGGAGGTCGCGAACCGGCCACCGTCGAGCTGCACCATCGGGCGCAGGTCCGGCGGGATGACCGGGATGCAGTCGAGCACCATGCCGCGCGGCGAGTTGGTCGTGTTCAGGAACGCCGACACGACCTTGAGCCGCTTGAGGGCGCGGGCCTTCTTCTGGCCCTTGCCGCTGCGGATGGTCTCGCGCAGGTTCTCGGCCTCGGCGTCGAGGTCGAAGCTGATCAGACGGTCCTGGATCGCCTGCGCGCCCATGCCGCCCTTGAAGTAGCGGCCGAAGCGGTCGCGCATCTCGCGGTAGAGCAGCTCGTCGCCCTCAAGGTCCTGGACCTTGAGGTTCTTGAAACGGCTCCAGACCTCGTCGAGCCGGTCCAGCTCGCGCTGGGCGCGGTCGCGGAGCTGGCGCATCTCGCGCTCGGCGCCCTCGCGGACCTTGCGCCGCTGGTCGCCCTTGGCGCCGGCGGCCTCCAGCTCGCCCAGGTCGGACTCGAGCTTCTTCTGCCTGGACTCGACGTCGGCGTCACGGCGCTGCTCGATGTGCTGCCGCTCGACGGAGATCTTCGCCTCCAGCGAGGGCAGGTCACGCTCACGCATGTCGGTGTCGACGTGCGTGATCATGTAAGCCGCGAAGTAGATGACCTTCTCCAGGTCCTTCGGGGCCAGGTCGAGCAGGTAGCCGAGGCGCGACGGCACGCCCTTGAAGTACCAGATGTGCGTGACGGGCGCGGCCAGCTCGATGTGGCCCATCCGCTCACGGCGCACCTTGGCCCGGGTCACCTCGACGCCACAGCGCTCACAGATGATGCCCTTGAACCGGACGCGCTTGTACTTGCCGCAGTAGCACTCCCAGTCGCGGGTCGGACCGAAGATCTTCTCGCAGAAGAGCCCGTCCTTTTCCGGCTTGAGAGTCCGGTAGTTGATGGTCTCGGGCTTCTTGACCTCGCCGTGCGACCACTGACGGATGTCGTCGGCGGTCGCAAGACCGATCCTGAGCTCGTCGAAGAAGTTGACGTCTAGCATTGTGTGCGATCTCCCCCTCAGACTTCTTCCACGCTGCTCGGCTCACGCCGGGACAGATCGATACCGAGTTCCTCCGCCGCGCGGAAGACGTCCTCGTCGGTGTCGCGCATCTCGATGGACATGCCGTCGCTGGAGAGCACCTCGACGTTCAGGCACAGCGACTGCATTTCCTTGATGAGGACCTTGAAGGACTCCGGAATACCCGGCTCGGGGATGTTCTCGCCCTTGACGATCGCCTCGTAGACCTTCACCCGGCCCAGCACGTCGTCGGACTTGATGGTCAGCAGCTCCTGCAGGGCGTAGGCGGCGCCGTAGGCCTCCAGCGCCCACACCTCCATCTCACCGAAGCGCTGGCCGCCGAACTG
>NZ_JBEYTJ010000032.1:0-125104 GCF_040642995.1 Nonomuraea sp. NPDC047529
TGCGTGACCTGCGCCGCAGAGTCGGCAAAGCGCCGATGCAGCGCCTGTTCGAAGTGCTGAGCGGACCGCTGGCCCAGCCCACGACGCCCGGAGTACGGTTCGGGACCTACCGCACAGTCTCCTTCGACGGCTGCAGCTCGCTCAAGGCCCCCGACACCCTCCGTAATCGGGGCTGGCTGGGCAGCCCCGGCCACGGCGGCTATCCCCTGCTAGAGCTGATGACTCTGGTGGAGACCGGAACGCGGGCCCTGATCGGCGCGGTCTTCGGCCCCACCGGCGAGGGCGAGAGCGGCTATGCCCGGCGCCTGCTGCACCTGCTGAAGCCGGACATGCTCGTGTTATGGGACAAGGGCTTCGACGGCAACGCCTTCCTCGCCCAGGTCAGCGCCACCGGCGCCCAGGTGCTCGGCCGGCTGCGCAGCAACCGGCGCACCCCCATTCTGGCCACCCTCACCGACGGCTCCTACCTGTCGGTGATCGGCAATCTGCAGATCCGCGTCATCGAAGCCCGCATCACGGTGACCTGCACCGACGGCACCACCTTCACCGGCGCCTACCGCCTGGCCACCACCTTGACCAATGCCCGCCGCTACCCGGCCGCCGCCCTGGTCAGGCTCTACCACCAGCGATGGGAACACGAGTCCGCCTACTACGCGCTCCGCCACACGATCATGCAAGGGCGGCTCCTGCGCTCAGGCGACCCCTCAGGCCTGGAGCAGGAGATGTGGTCGGTGCTCACGCTCTATCAACTCCTGCGCACCGTGATGGTCGACGCCGCCGAGTCCCGGCCTGGCACCGACCCCGACCGCTGCAGCTTCTCCATCGCTCTGCACACCGCCCGCGACCTGGTCATTCAGCCGGGCGACAACCCCGGCACCGCCACTGGCCTGGTCGCAACCATCGGACGCCGTGTCCTAGCCGCGCTGCTGCCACCCCGCCGCCCGCGCGTCAGCACCCGCAAGGTCAAATCACCAACCTCCCGATACAACGAACGACTCGACGACGGCAGACCCGACCACAGCCGTACCATCACCGGCCTCGACATCGCTCTCTTGCCACCCCCACCTACCCCGCCCGCCGCGTCCCGAGACGAGCGACCCATGACCCCGACCGACCGCCGCAGGCAACAACAGGTCCTGGCCCTCCTCCACCAAGACCCCGCCCGCCCCTGGAAGGCCCGTGACATCGCCCAACACCTCGGCGACGTCACCCTGAACACGATGTATCGGCAGCTCTCGCGCTGGGCCACCAGCCGACTCATCCGCAAGATAAGACCAGGCATCTACACCGCCGAGCCGATCTCCACAGCACCCTTGCCAACTGCCCAGAAACCTTAACTACCTGGCCTTGGGGGAAGCCCCCTTCCTGCGCTGGTCCAGGCGTGGCTTGCCTGAACGGCTGGCCGGGCGGCTGCGCGGTCGGCTGCGCATCCTGGCCGGACGGGGTGAGCTTCCCACCGCCGGATGTCTCGACTCCCAGACCGTCAGAGCGGCCGAGACCGTCGAGGCGCCAGTCTGTGGTTACGACGCGGGCAAGAAGCTGAAGGGGCAGAAGCGGCATGTCGTGGTCGACACGCTCGGGCTGCTGTTGTGTGTGATCGTCACTGCCGCGTCGGTGCAAGACCGTGACGCCGCGCATCCGGTGCTGGCGCTGCTGCGGGAGAAGTTCTCCACCCTCCGTCTGGTCTGGGCTGATGGCAGCTACGCCGGACGGTTGCAGGCCTGGGCCGGGCAGGTTCTGGCTCTGGCCGTCACGATCGTCAGACGCAGCGACGACCTGCGCGGCTTCGTCGTGCTGCCTCGCAGGTGGGTGGTGGAGCGGACGTTCGCCTGGCTGGTCCGCTACCGCCGCTTGGTGCGCGTCTACGAGCGCAGACCCGACCACCACGAAGCCATGATCTGGTGGGCCACCGTGCACCAGATGACCCGCCGCCTGACGCGCGAACTGGCAGGGCGGCCACCCAGCAGTCGCTGGGGCGACCCGCCGCCGCTTCCGCACTTGTTCAGCCCCGACCGGCGCGGCAAGGTCCTGCAACTGTTGGCCGCTCAGCCCTGGCGGGCCTGGAAGGGCAGCGAACTTGCCGCCATCCTCGGGATCGAGAACGTCAACAGCTTCCGCGTCCAACTGTCCCAATGCTCCCACCAGGGCTACATCAACAAGATCGGTCCTGCCCTCTACGGCCCGATGCCCACCAGCACTTAAGCCTTCGTCAGCAGGCTCTGAGGAGCAGACTCGCACGTTCGTGACGGCTGCGGTCGAGGCGTGGTCGCAGGCGCCTCAGCTGATTTCCGTATGCAGCGCGGATCGACGGCGACGTGGTTGGCAGGGGTGAGCTGCACGTCCGGAGTCAAGAACAACGCCAAGGCGAGATCACCTATGTTGTTCACCCGCATAGGTGGGGCCAAGGGGTAGGAACCGCGATGGGAATGAGCTCCTCAGACGAGGTCTATGCCGTCAGTGAGGTCCTCTTGCGGCACGGATGCTGAGCCCGCGCCCGCGGGGGCGATGTTCACGCCCTGCAGGGGTTCGGGGACGGCAGTCCCCGAACCCACAGACGGACTGAACCCTCGAACCGGGATCTCACCCAGGTGGGCCAAAGCTCGTGCGTGATCAAGGCGTCCGAGATCGCTACCGCCCTGCGGGGAGGGTTATCCCACCGCGTAGGCGTGGTGGATGGTCTGGCTGACGGTGTTGCCCGCGGTGTCGGTCGACGTGGCGCGCAGGGACACGAAGCCCGCCGTGCGCGGGTTGGTCATCTGCGCCGTCCAGTCCGAGCCCTTGGCTCTGACCCGGATGTCGCGCCAGGTCGCTCCGTCATCGACGGACATCTGCAGGTGGATGGACTTCACGGCTGCCGCGGGAGCGCCGGGATTGCGTTCGATCCAGATCGGCAGCCGGGTGGACGATCCGGGCTTGGCACGGTTGTACTCGTCCAGCCCCTCCGGGGCGAAGCGAACCGCCGCCAGGGCGAGCGCTTCCCGCTTGGCAGTGCTCGCCGAGCGGAACGTCCACGTCGATTCCACTTTCGTGGACAGCGTGGAGTGCGGCACCTGTCGGCTGGCCGTCGCGCTGAGCGTGTACCTGGCGGGCTCCGCCGGGAGACCGGTGCTCAGCCGGCAGGAATCGGCCTCCCACAGCCCGCACCTGGTGTAGTCGATCGTGGAGATGACCTGATCACCCTTGGCGAGCCTGACGGTGCCGGTGGCGGCGCCGTCCATGCCGACCCGGCCGGGCACGCCCTCGGAGAACAGCCGGGCGCCGTCGAACGTCACGGTGTTCCCCTCCCGCCAGGCGCCCGAGGTGGCGAAGGACGGGCCGCTGACCGCGACGCCCCACGTCTGCCGATCGCGGCCGTCGCCGGTGGGTCCCGTGGCCCCCGTGACCGCGGATTCGCCGACGCGCAGCGCGCTGGACCACTTGTGCCCTCGCGTCCGGTATTCCGTTAGCTTGCCCGGCAGAGGCACATCGTTCGTGGGGGTCAGGAATCCGTCAGAAACGCCTTCGATGGCGTTCGCCACGAAGTAGGTGCCCTTCGCGGCCGTTCCGGCACCGCGGAAGGTGGTGGTCACCTTGTCGAGGTCCTTCACCCTGGCCGCGTACGTGGGGTCTTCGGGCACGCCGTCATGGCGTTCGTCCACCAGGTCGTAGCGGACGGGGGTGGGAGAGGCGTCCTTCTTGTGGAAATGCATTCTGGTGACGTACTTCAGTCCGGGCTGCTTGGAGCCGAGCACGAAGTACACGGCGCTGGGGTCGGGCCTGCCTCCGGCCCAGCCGAGGTACCACGAACCGTTGATCACCCACATCTCGGTCCACCCGCTGATGACAGCCGTGGGCTCGTCCAGGGTGAATCTGATCGGTTTGGCCTGGCGCGTGTCCAGGACGATCTCCGTGCCCTGTTCGCCGACCTTCACCGGCAAGTGCGTGGTCGTGATGCGCGTGCCTTCGTAGATGTCCACGTACAGGCTCCACTCGCCGGCGGGGAGCCGGTAGGTGTCCGGCGTGCCGCGAAGGACCATCCGGAGACTCTCGCCCTTGCCGTTGTAGAATTCCCCGACCGCGTCGACGGGCTGGCCGTCGGTGCCCAGTGCGCTGATCTTCACGTCGTAGGCTTCCGGCTCCACGTACGAGGTGGCGACGGTACGGACGAGAAGGTCACCCGATCGGGCCGTGATGGTGCCCGGATGATCGCCGGGCTCCTTGCCGGTCCCGTCGATCGTCACGGTGACCGATGCCGTGCCCTTGGCGGGCACCTCGACCCGCTGTGCCGAGGTGCGCAGCACGTCGCCGTCCACGGCGAGGTCCAGCGTGACCGCAGAGTCGCCGGCGTTGGTGTACGTGATCTCCTTGGTCGCCTGCCGTTCGCCGGATCTGCCCCAGCGGAGGACCGTGCCGATGTTCGCGGGACTGGCATACACCTGCTGACCGACCGCGCGAACCAGGTCGACGCGCCCGGCGCCCTGGTCGAAGTGCGTGGCGCCGGCCTGCGGCGCGGCGCTACCGATGAGCGCGGCCTTGAGCTGCTCGCCGCTCCAGTCCGGGTGCTGCTGGGCGAGGATCGCCGCCGCACCCGCGACGTGCGGCGCCGCCATGGAGGTGCCGCTGTGGGCGACGTACGGGCCGTCTGCCGTGCCCTGCGCGGCCGCCGCCATGATGTCGACGCCGGGTGCGGTCACGTCGGGCTTGATCGCGTGATCGCCATTTCTCGGGCCGCGGCTGGAGAATTCGGCCATCTTGTCGGACTTGTCGACCGCGCCGACCGTCAACGCCGCATCGGCGCTGCCCGGGCTGCTGACCGAGCCGGGTGCTCCGTCGTTGCCCGCCGCGATGACGAACAGCGCTCCCGTACGCGCTGACAGGGTGTTGACGGCCCGCTCAATCGGGTCGATGCCAGGTGTGTCCGGGCCGCCGATGCTCATGTTGATGATCTTTGCTTTGACCTCGACAGCGGCCCATTCCATGCCTGCCAGCATTGCCGATTCGCTGATGTTCTCTCCGCCGACCTTGCCAAGCGCGATCTTCGCGCCCGGCGCGACACCCCGATACTTCTCTCCGGCGCCCGCCACGATGGAGGCGACATGGGTGCCATGCCCCACGTTATCGGTGATGTCTGGTTCGTCGGAGAAGTTCCGCGACTGCGTGACCACGTCCTTGAGATCGGGGTGGGTGGCGTCGTAACCGGAGTCGAGCACGGCGACCGTGACACCGGATCCGGTCAGCCCCTGTTGCCACGCCTGCGGAGCCCCGATCTGCTTGACGCTCCGGTCAAGGGTGATGGGCCGCTTCCCGTCCAGCCAGATCTTCGACTTGCCGGCGGCCAGTGATCGGGCGCCGCCGACCAGGCTCTGCCAGGTCTGGCCCGCCGTCGCCTTGGACACGCTCGTGCCGGCCAGCCCCAGCCCGGCGAACTCCTTCGCCTTGCGCGTTCCGCTGAGCGCCGGTGCCGCCTTCCCTTCGGCGAACTGGACGATCAGCGGTATCTCCGCCTTGTAGGCGTCGCCGTACCGCCAGGTGAGCAGCTGCGTGACGTCGAACAAGCGCTCATCCAGCAGGCCCTGGGCCAGCAGCCGTTTGGCATCCTCTGGAATGACGTGAAGGTGGCCCTGACGGCGCTGGACGTCGAAGCGATGGTTTCTGCCCGGACCAGGCTCGATCCGGTAGCCGTTCGCTGTGACAGTCACCCGGTCGCCGGTCAGCAGCGTCACTGAGCCCGACACCCCGGTCACGGGAGATGCCGGCTCGGCTGCCTGTGCGGCACTCGTGGTACCGCCTGCGATGAGAGATCCCGCCACGATCACGGCGAGGGTTGCGTGGGTTAATTTCATTTGCTCTCTCGTTGTCGATGTGCGGAGAGTTGACATCAGTTCTCGACGCCGAGGCGCGAGATCACCATGTGCTGGGAAGGCGATCATCGCCGGTTGGCGTCGGGGCAATGGCCGGATCAGGAGAGTCCGCGATCATCACCACCGCCCTCGCTCACGGAGGCCCTCCGATGGGGCAGAGACGCTGATGGCCTGGGAAGTGACTCTGCCCTACCTTCTGGTCAGCAGGGGACCTTGGAGGTGGGCGCGGGCAAGGGGCGCCCAGGCCGGCCCGTGAGATCCGAACTCGTGCGTCACTCGTTGCGAGGGGTGCCGCTCACGCGCCACGAGCGGCACCCCGGGAGCGCTGCGTCAGACGAGCTTGCCGTAGATCCGGGACGGGACCGCCTGGGCCGCGCCCTCCCTGCCGAACTCCTGGTAGACCCGCGACGTGATCTCCACGGCCTTGGGCAAATAGGCGGGGTAGAAGGCCTTTCCGCACTCCAGGTCCCTCAGCGCCGCCTTGATCTCCTTGTCCAGGTACGGCCTGGCCTGCGCGGGCTTCAGGTTCGGCCGGAAGATGACGGTCTTGCCCTCGGCCTCCTTGGGTAGTTCGCCCTTCCACGTCTTCTTGGCGACATCCGAAGCCTGCCGCACGATCTTCGTGTGGCTCAGACCGTCCAGCGCGGTCGGCCTGGTCTCGCCGACCCCCAGGCACGTGGCGAACTGCTTGCCCAGCTGGACGAGCTGCTTGTCCTGGTCGAGGACGCTCAGCGACTTGTCCACCGCCGCTTCGAGCTGGTCGTAGTAGTCCTCCTGGGAGGTGACGGTCTTGCCCAGCACCTCCTTGACCGCCTGGGAGAAGCAGGCGTCGTCGGCGGCGCGCCACTTCTTCAGCTGGCCGGCCGAGAGCGACATCAGCATCTTGTTGTTCGGGTCCTCGTGCTGGACGGGGTTGACGACCTTGTCCTTGGGATAGACGTTCGGGGACCAGACGCCGAAGCCGTACTTGGCCCGGTACTCCCGCAGCGCCTCCAGGTCACCCGCGAGCCGCTCCTGCTCCCCGGGCTGCCACGTGTACCGAGGCTCCGGGGAGGCCACGTAGTCCAGGCCCTGCTCCATCATGCAGGCGACGCGCTTGGCCTCCAGTCGTGTCTGCTTCTCGTACGCGGTGGCGTCCCCCGACGGCGGCGAGGTGAGGCCGCCGAATGAACCGGCGAGCAGGGTGACCGCGACGGCCTTGGCGATGAACATGCAGGTTCTCCTCTTTCCTTGAGGGCATGCCGGATCGATCTGAGGGCATGCGAAACAGAACTCACGGCCGGAAAGGCCGGATCAGGTGGGGAAAGGTCTCAGCAGGGGATCTTCATGCGGGACGCCTTCGGCGACACCTCGGGCAGGCCGGGGGCGAGATCTGCGGCGAGCACCGCGGTGCCGGTCACCATGCCCTTCTTCTCGATGTACTCGCCCTTGGGCAGCTTCACCCTCTTGTCCCTGGTGACCACCGTGCGCTCGCCCAGGTAGTGATAGGTCTGCCGGTCGAAGATCAGCTCGGACCGGGTGCCGTTGCCCTCGTCCATGGCGACGGCCAGCCCGGGGCGGCCGGAGACGTCCGCCGCGTCATCGATGAGCACGATGCCGTCCAGCCCGGCGGCCACCTGGTAGAGCGCGGCGCCCAGGCTGGGCCGTACCACGGACTCGCGGATCAGGCCCTGGAGGGAGGACCAGATGCGCAGCGGCTCCTCGCCCGTGTCGGCCACGATCTTCGCGCGCACCTGGGCGGGGTCCGTCGGCCAGGTGCGCAGCCGGGCGTAGGCCGGTTGGCCAGGGCAGCCCGACGACTCGGAGAGGATGTCCTCGACGCCGTGGTCCCAGAAACGCCGAGGCGCCGGTCCCGTGGCTGACAGGCTCTGCTTGCGGCTCAGCCAGGGCTTACCCACGTCGGCGGCCTCCCAGCGCTCCTCGTTGACCATCACCTTGGTGTACTGCATGGTGCCCGCCTTGTCCCTGGTGTACAGGCTGTGCTGGGCCAGCGTCTTGGTGTGAACGTACTGACCGCGGGCCGGCACCGTGTCGGGCCGGTCGGCAGCGGCCCGCGCGGCCAGGGTGAGCAGCGCCTTGGCGTCGGCCGGAGGGGCAGCGATCAGGTACCCGGGGGTACGCGAGTCGGAGCCGCCCAGACTCACCTGGCTGACGATGATTCCGCCGGTGAGCATCACCGCCATGGCGCCGACCAGGGCGACGCGCCGGATCGGCAGCGCGGTGGGCCACCAGCGGCGCGGACGGTCCAACCGTGACGCCTGTGCCTGGCGGGTCAGGCGGAGGAGGCGGTCACGCCCCCTCGCTGCCGCCTCCGGCGTCGGCTCGGGCTCCGCGAACACGGCCTCGATCAGCTTCAACTCGTCCATCACCACTCCCCGATCGGGTTGACGTCGCCCAGGGCCTTTCGCAGCTTCTTGCGCGCCCTGTTCAACCGGGACCCGACGGTCCCCACCGGTACGTCCAGGGCGGCGGCGATCTCCTCGTAGCCCAGCCCGCCGAACACGAGCAGGAACACCACGTCGCGATCGCCCTTCGCCAGGCCCTTCAGCCCCCGTACGAGCTCCGGCCGGCTGGCCTGCGCCGCGAGCTGCGAGGTCACTCGGTCCTCGTGCCCGTCATCGGAGTCCTCAGCCGCGATCTTGCTGAGCGCGTTCAGGCGGCGGCCCTCCCTGCGGCGGTGCCGGGCCACGACATTCGTGGCGATGCCGAATAACCACGACCGCACGGTGCCCCGCTGCGGATCGAAGCCGCACCTGCCGTCGAATGCGAGCAGGAAGGCCTCCGCGACCAGGTCCTCGGCCTGCTCGCCGCCGAGCCGGGCGGCCAGGTAGCGATAGACCTCCTTGAAGTACCGGTCGTACAGGAGGGCGAAAAGCTCAGGATTGTCCATCGACCGCTCGACCATGGTGACGTCTTCCAGCACATCGTTGGCGTCAGGTGGTGCAGCCATGGCGTCCTTCCGAAGGCGACTGTCTCCCAGTGTTCGCCGCTCGGCAGATCTTCTTCACGCCAATTTCCGGCGCGGCCATCGAAGCGACCCAGCGGGAACGCGCCCTCAACGCCGAGGACGCGCTGAAGGCCGCCCACACCGAAAGCGTCCAGGATCGGCGTGGTGCCGGGCCGTATGCGGTCCAGACATAGGCGCCCGTCCAGGTCATCCAGCCAGCTCCTGTCCGGCCGGGCAGGCCAAGGCCGCGTATCGGCCCAACGCTCCGGTCGGCAGCCCTGATCCCCTGACAAAGAGATGGAATGTCGCAGCCATAGACCATGATCGGCAGCCCTCGTCCGCATCGGTTACCTGAACAAGCAGGCTTTGTCATCCCGTTCGGCCCTCGCGGGCGATCAGGGTGACCGACTGGCCGCGCTCACGGCGGCCTGGACCGCGGCCAGCACGTCCTCGGTGACGCTCACGGGCTGGCCACCAACACGACCGGCGACGCGGGCGGCGTCATCGACGCAGCCGACACACTCCCAACGCGAGCACCTGGCCTTCGTTGTGGACCTGATCGCCCATGAGCGAGAGCGCTAACGATCTCATGCCTATAGCGCGATGAAGACCTGGGGAAGGATGCCGGCCTCCGCAAGCAGTTGGGAGCAGGAAGGCGTCGCGGGCGTGCCGGGCCAGGCCGAGCAGCACGGCGATCTCCTCATCCGACAGCCGCTCATAGCCCGGGACCGCAACCCGCAACTTGATCGTGCGGGCCATCACCATCCGGTTCTGACCGTCCTCGCCCGCGTCGAACCCTGCAGGCAGACAGCGCAGATACTTCGGCCCGCTCAGCGCGTTGACCAGCGTCGGCGGCAGCCACCCCTGCAGACAGCACCACGACAGGAACTCCCCGACCGTCCCATGATCGCGTTCGCTGTGCCCTCACTGCGATACCGCGCCGTCGCCCCCGGCCGGCGCGAGCGCGGCCACATCGGCCCGTCCACCAGCCACCGCATCATCGCCATCAGCTCCGGAGGCTCGGGCTCGACCAGTCCACGCCGTCGCCAGGTACGCGCACGCCTCGACATGCAACCCGAAGCCTTCATCCACCACCACTCACCACACCGACTCATCGGCGCCCACCGCCCGCTCAGGACGGTAGCAGCGAGGCAACGAACCTGACATGCCTGACATGCCTGACTACCAAGAGTCACCCAAGATAACGGTGGCCATCGTCGTGTTGAGTGGCGAACGCCTGGGTCAGCAGCACGCTGCCGCGAGCGTTCACCTCCCAGGCCAGGTCGAGCTCGGTCGCGGTCACCTGCTCCAGAGACTGCTTCGAGCTGCGGGCATGGTTAGCGACCAGCACGTCAACATGCCCGAACCGCTCGACAGCTTGCTCGATCATCCAAGCCGGCTTCAGCGGATCGGCGAAGTCGGCCTGGACATACGCCAGCCGGTCATCTAGGCCGCCCAGGGCCTCCAGCACGCCGGCCATCCCCGCTGGGTCGCTGCCCCATACCTGATCAGCGTCATGGGGTGTCCATGCCTGCACCAGCACCTTGGCGCCAGCGGCCAGCAGTTCCCGCGTCACAGCGAACCCGATCCCCGCCTGCCGACTCACGCCAGTCACCCACGGCGACACGGCCTGCCAGAGGACCTCGCTGCCCGCTTGCGCTCTCTTCGACGGTCATCTGGAGATGATCCCTGGTCAGGGTGAACGCCACCACCTCTCTTGCCGTCAGCCAACTCGGACCTCGGTGCGGCAGCGCGGGCCAACTCACTTGCCTGACATGCCTTACAAGCCTTCATGCGGCTGACCAGCTACCTCGCGTGAGAACCCTCGATAACCATCGCGATGACCTTCGTCCGCACTCTTCAGCTCAACGCTGCCGCCGACGGCGGCTGGCGAGACGAACTCGCTACCGGTGCGGCCTTCAGCTCCGACAGCCGCCGCCTTGCGATCACATACGAGAACCGGGTTGAGCTGCGCGATGACACCAGCGGGCAGCGCCTGCCCGGACCACCGCCCTCAACTTGCTCGGCGACCGTCCCAGGAGTGCCCCGGTGCTCGGTGATCGCCGCCTTCCGGCGTGACGGCCGGGCACTGGCCTACGCCGACTCGTTTCGGGCCTCGTTCACGGCATCGCTGTGGGACCTCGACGGTCGACGCGTGAGCGCGACCTCGCCTCCTCGAGCCGGACCCGGAGCGACGGCCGCACGTCCACGCGGCCGGAGCGCTGACCGTATCCGTTCAGCGCAACTGTCTTCCTGGTCGGAGAGCCGCCCGAGCCGGATCAGCCGCGGTAGGTGAGCCGGCGGAGCACGATCTCGACCGGTCCCCGGTGACCTGCGACGTGCATCCATGCGGCCAGCGCGATCGACAGCAGCCACACCCCGACTGCGATCGCGAGGGTCGCGGCGAAGCCCATGTCGTCGTG
The DNA here is from genome assembly GCF_040642995.1 of Nonomuraea sp. NPDC047529. Taxonomy (NCBI): domain Bacteria; kingdom Bacillati; phylum Actinomycetota; class Actinomycetes; order Streptosporangiales; family Streptosporangiaceae; genus Nonomuraea; species Nonomuraea sp. NPDC047529. Next base: position 11,211 of record NZ_JBEYTJ010000032.1, read on the forward strand.
CAGGCTCAGGGTGAACGGGTAGAACAGCAGCACCCACACCAGGGCCTGGAACAGGTAGAACGTCAGTGATCGTTGCCCCAGCGCGGCCAGAGCGGTGGCAAGGCGGCCGCGCCGGATCCGGGCGGCGGCGAGCCCGACGGCCGCGGCCATGGCGATGCCGCCGGCGTATCCGGTCAGGTCGTGCGCGATGGCGACCGCCCAGCCGACCGGAGTCGAGGTGGTGGCCCACGCTCCGGCGGCCAGCAGCGCGGCAGGGAGCCGGCCGATGAGAGCCAGGCCTATGCCGATCACGGCGATGCGGCGTAGCAGCGGCAGGTGCCGTTCGGGTTCGTCGAGGAGGCTGCGCCGGGCGGCCAGGATGCCCACGAGCATCGCCGGCACGACGATGACGGTGGAGACGAGGGTGTTGGCGGGCCAAGACGGGACACTGGCGACAAGGTGGGCGGCGAGCGTCGGCTCCATGATCTCGGCAATGGTGGCCGGATCGGCCTGAGCGGCCACACTCTGCCAGGCCATGAGCAGGGCGGCAGGAACGAGGGTCAGTGCGCTCGTCCGCCACAGCACCGCCTCTCCGGCCTGTACCAGCGGGGCGAGTGCCAGCAGGGTGAGGCCGTAGACGGCGACGATGTCGATGGGCACGAAGACCACCGCGTTGGCGAAGCCGATGACGATCAGCCAGAACGCCCGGCGGCGCAGCAGTTTTTTGACGGAGGTCCAGTCGCCGCCCCTTGCCTCCTGACGGCGGGTCAGTTGCACCAGGCCGTAGCCGAACAGGAACACGAACATGTTGCGGGCCTGGTTGTCGGCCAGCAGGGACTTGACGATCTTCGCCGCGGCGTCCAGCGCGGGTGGGCCGGTGTTCCAGTCGTCGACGAATGCCGGGGCGTGGGAAAGGGCGATGAGCAGCAGCATGATGCCGCGGGCGAGGTCGGGCGCCAGCGAGCGGGCGGTCTGGACGGGCGTGATCAACGCGACCCCTTGGCGCAGAATCCCGCCGACAGGATGTCGGCGAAGACGCTCAAGCCGCTCCAGTCGCCGTTGATCTCGGTGGCGAGCATGTGCCTGCCATCACGCGAGCCCATGGCATACGTCCAGGAGCCGTAGGTCGCCCCTGCGGCGCCCCAGACCCAGACGCCGCACGGCAGCTTCTGGGCGAAAACACCGAGACCATATCGGGTGTCGGGGATCCACCCCTGGGTGACGACGGTGGTGAACATCTCCTTCTGCTGGGCGGCGGGCATTAAGCGTCCCCCCAGCAAGGCACCCATGAACCGGTTGAGGTCGCCGACTGTTGATACCATGCCGCCCGCCGACCAGGCGGCGGACTGATTCATGTCGGTCGCGTCGTAGATCGCGGGGTCGGGGTCCTGGGAGAACAGGGTGGAGTAGTGCACGGGGTGCGGCCCTCTGATCTTCGCCTCCGTCCCGGGCAGGTAGGTGCCGGTCAGTCGCAGCGGCCGGATGATGCGCCGCGTCACCTCCTGGCCGAAGGCGTGGCCCGTCACCTTCTCGATGATCATGGCGGCCAGGATGTAGTTGGTGTTGGAATAGGCGAACCCCTTGCCCGGGGCGAAGTACGGTGCGTTGCGCAGCGCGATCTTCACCAGCTGCTCCGGGGCGACGGTGTCATAGCGGTGCTCCAACCAAGCCGCGCCCTGCCCCCAGGCGAAGAACTCGGTGTCACTGGTGTAGTTGAAGATCCCACTGGTGTGGTTGAGCAGCTGCCGAATGGTGACCTGGTCGCCGTCGTAGCCGTTGCCCTGGACAAGGCCGGGCAGCCAGCGCTCCACAGAGTCGTCCAGGCGCAACTTGCCCTCGCCGGCCAGTTGCAGAACCACGGTGGCAGTGAACGCCTTGGTGGCACTGCCGATCCTGAAGCGTTCGTTCGGCTTGCGCTGACGGCCGGTCTCGGTGTCGGATACGCCGGCGGAGCCGAACCACCGCTCGCGCCCGTCGCGCACCTCGGCGACGATCCCTGGCGCGCCACTGTCGGCGATCGCTCGATCGAGCGCGGTCCGCACTCCGGGGGAGCTCACCGCCGTCACGACGGCGAGCAAGAGGGACGTGACCATGTCGAGCTCCCTTGCGCAGATAAGATAGTACGCGTTCAGTCGAATGCAAAAGCTAGTTTGCTTTCAGGCTACCGTCAACGGTATTTACGCTGGTGATTGCAATGACAATGCAGTCAAACGCAAAATGGATTTGCAATGAGGTGTCGGCGAACGCAATACTGTTCAGCCACGTAGGAGGGGAGATCATCGATGCCGGGCGGAAGGCTGACTCACGAAGAACGTCGTCATATCGCCGCAGGGCTGGCCGATGGGCTCACCTACACCGAGATCGCCGTGCGTCTCCATCGCCCGGTCTCGACCATCACCCGCGAAGTCGCCCGAAACGGCGGAGCTGGCGGCTACGACGCCGACCGCGCCCACCATGCGACCGCGATCCGAGCTCGCCGCAGCATGCCTGCCGCCCCTCCGCCGGTGCCGTCCGTCCTCGACGGGCGAGACCCGCAGACCATCCGTGAGCTGGAGGAGCACTTCACCGCCATGCTCGTGGACACCGGCCTTCCGCGCACGGCCGCCCGGGTGCTTGTCAGCCTCTACATCACCGACAGCGGCAGCCTCACCGCCGCTGAGCTCGTCCAGCGGCTCCAGGTCAGCCCGGCGTCCGTCTCCAAGGCCGTCGGCCAGCTCGAACAGCACCAGCTGATCCGGCGCGAGCGAGACCCGCGGCGCCGCCGAGATCGCTACGTCATCGACGGCGACATCTTGTACCCATCCTGGATGGCCAGCGCCCGCAAAAATGCCCGGCTCGCAGCCGCCGCTCTCCACGGAGCCGAAGCCCTCGACCCAGCCACTCCCGCCGGCGCCCGGCTGAAGAACATGGGCCAGCTCCTCCAGCACCTCAGCAACGACATGATCCGCGCGGCCGAGCACTGGCACGACACCTTCGATGACCAATAAACAGAGGACCCCATACGAACGGTGAAACGTCCCAGCGCGGGCGAAGCTCCGCGCGTCGATCAGCTTGCGGCCCGCCGTCGGCGAGTTTGTCGTCGGCCTTACCCGCCGAGGGAAGGATCCCATGCCGCGGCGGCCATGCGTGCCGCAGCGGTGTGACACCGAATTCGTATTATCTGTCACACCGGCCGCCGCAGAGCCGCGTCCGCCCAGCTCGGCGTCCGCCGCACCGGATGCGACTCGGCTACATTATGTGTCACATCGCCTGCCAGGAGGGCGCCCGTGTCCGTCGTGGTCCTCCCCGGCCCGCCCACCCCGCCGACCGACCCCGCGACCACCACCCGCACCGGCTACGCCGAGACCCTCGCCCGCCTGACCGCCGTGGCCGGGCCGGAACATCCGGTCGCCGACCTGACCCCCGAGCAGTACGCCGTGGTGATGGACCGGTGGACCACCGCGGCCGCCGCCACCTGGAACCTCCCAGCTCGGAGTTCTGCTCAAGGGGCCCTCTTCAGCTCGCGTCAGCGGCTGCACACTGTCTTCGCGCCATCTGCGTCAGGTGTCATTCGTGTCCGGGCGTGCTGCTGTGTTACAGGTGACCGTGCAGGAAGGCATGGACGCCCGCGGTGACCGTCTCGGTGATCTTCTCGGCGGACAGGGTGGTGTGCGGCGCCGGCAACCCGGCTGAGATCAGCAGGAGCAGGTGTAGCGCCGCGCGGTCGGGGTCGTCGATGCGGAGCATCCCTTGGTTCGCCAACTGCCGCAGGTGGGCGGCCAGTTCGCGGCGGACCCGCCGTGGTCCGGTCTCCTGCCAGGTGTCGATGGCTTCCTGAGGGATGTGGTCCGCTTCGGCGTTGATCTGTCTGACCAGGGAGAAATGGGCGGCGCTGTCGGGCCTCGGTGTCACCCAGTCCCGCCCGAACTCGATGAGGTCGCTCTCCACGTCGGTGACCTTGCGCAAGTGGCGGTCGATGATCGCGATCTGGATGTCGGCGGCCTGTTTGGCGCTTTCCTGAATCACGACGCCGAACAGCTCGGCTTTGTCGGTGAAGTGGTTGTAAATGGTCCGGGTCGACACCCCCGCCTCGGACGAGATCGCGTCCACGCTGGAACGGGTGTAGCCGTCGCGGGCGAACACCGTCAGGGCTCCGTCCAGGATCGCCTGCCGCTTGCCGGTCGGCCCTCGGCGAGGGCGGGGTGTCGTGCTGTCGTCCGTGGTCATCTGGGACCCTCCAACAGTTTTGCATTGATCGTTTTACTATTTGCCATGCACGTTGTACTTTACCTCACGCCCCACCCAGGCGGCACCTTGTGAGGAGAACCACGCATGATCAAGATCGCCATTGTCATCGGCAGCACCCGTCCGCGCCGCCGGACCGCCGTAGCGGCCCGCTGGGTCGCCGATGTCGCCGCCCGGCACCCCGCCGTCACCGCGGGAGAGGTCGCCTTCGAGGTCGTCGACCTGGCCGAATACGGCCTGTCGATACTGGATGAGCCGCTGCCCGCCCTGTTCGGCGACTACCACCATCCGCACACCAACCGGTGGGCCGAGACCATCGCCTCCTTCGACGGGTTCGTGTTCGTCACCCCCGAGTACAACCACTCGGCCCCGGCCGCGCTGAAGAACGCCATCGACTTCCTGTTCGCCGAGTGGAACAACAAGGCCGCCGGGTTCGTCAGCCACGGCGTCCACGGCGGCGTGCGCGCCGTGGAACATCTGCGGCAGATCATGACCGAACTCCAGGTCGCCAACGTGCGCACCCAGGTCGCGCTGTCGGCCTTCACCGTTTTCGAGATCACCGATGCGGCCGAGCCCGGCACCATCGCCCCCGGCCCGCACCAGGAGCCGACCCTGAACGAGTTGCTCGACGAGGTCATCGCCTGGTCCCGAGCGCTGCAGCCGCTGCGCCAGGAAAAGGCGGTGGGCGCATGAGCATGCGATACCGGCTGCTTGGCCGTACCGGACTGCGGGTCTCGGAGGTCTTCCTCGGCGCGATGACCTTCGGCGAGGAAGAGCTCGGCGCCTCGCCCCAGGAGGCCCGCCGCATCCTGGACCTGTACGGCGAGGCCGGCGGCAACCTCATCGACACCGCGAACTTCTACTCGGGCGGGCGCAGCGAGACCATCCTCGGCGAACTGCTGACCGGCCGCCGCGACCGGTTCGTCCTGGCCAGCAAGTACACCGTCTCACGCGACGGCAGTGATCCCAACGCCGCGGGCAGTCACCGCAAGAACCTCACCCTGTCCCTGGAAGCCAGCCTGCGCCGGCTGCGTACCGACTATCTCGACCTGTACTGGGTCCATCTGTGGGACCGGCACACCCCGATCCAGGAGACCATGCGGGCGCTGGACGACACCGTCCGCGCCGGGAAGATCCTCCATATCGGCATGTCCGACGCGCCTGCCTGGGTTATCGCGCAGGCCAACACCCTGGCCGAGTGGCGCGGCTGGACCCCGTTCGCGGCCCTGCAGGCTCCTTACAGCCTGCTCAACCGGGACATCGAACGAGAACTGCTGCCCATGGCCCAGACGCTCGACCTGACGGTCGCCGCCTGGGGACCGCTTGCCCACGGCGTCCTGTCGGGCAAGTTCGCCTTCGCCGGCGGGCCGCAAGCCGGCACCCGGGTCAGCCCGCGCTCCCTCGGAGCCCGCGAGCACGCCGTCGCCCAGGCGGTGCGAGAGGTCGCAGACGAGATCGGCGCCACCTCCGCGCAGGTGGCCATCGCCTGGACCCGGGCGCGATCAGCCGCCGTGCACCCGATCCTGGGCGCCAGAAGCGCAACGCAACTCCAAGACACCCTCGGCGCCCTGGACCTCACCCTGCCCGACCACGCCGTACGACGCCTGGAGGCGGCCACCGACTTCACCCTCGGCTTTCCCGGCGACTTCCTCGCCCAGACCGACCAGGCGGTGTTCGGCGAGGCCTCGGCCAGGCTCGATGGAAGACCCCTGCCATGAGCGAAGAACGCGGGCCCGCGGCCGCCGCCCATCGGCGTCCGGGCCGTCCTGGAGCGCAATGTGACGATCTTCTGGAAAGTCTGCGTGCCGGTCCGGCCGGGTTGGCGCGAGGTCGTCCAGGTCGCCGACTCCTGCTTGGCAAGCGCATGCGGAGGTCAGGCGCAGTTGCCTGACCTCCAGCTCGCCGGATGGACTGCGCCGGGTCCGCCGCACACTGGCCGCGGATCTGGGCCGTCCAGGGGTGCGAGACCGCCGAACATAGAGTCTGTGCCGGCCTCCACACCCAGTTCCTCCGAGCGGTTGGGGTGCGGCTCTGAGCTGGTCACTGTGTCAGCGTCTGGGCGGGTGGATCGGGGTGTCGCGAAGCTCCTTGCGGGAGGTGACGCCCAGTTTGGCGAAAACCTTGCGCAGGTGCCACTCGACGGTGCGGGCGCTGAGATAGAGCTCGGCGCCGATCTCCGCGTTCGTACGGCCGTCCTGGGCGAGGCGGGCGATGTGCTCCTCCTGCGGTGTCAGGTCGTCCACGGTGTCGGCGGTGCGTTTGCGGACCTTCTCGCCGGTGGCCAGGAGTTCGTGGCGGGCGCGTTCGGCGAAGCCGTCGGCGCGCATGTCGACGAACGCCTCGAACGCCGGCTTCAGGTGGTGGCGGGCGTCGATGCGGCGGCGCTCGCGGCGCAGCCACTCGCCGTACAGCAGCTGTGTCCTGGCCAGCTCGAAGGAGAGCCGGGTACGGCTGAGCCGTTCGACGGCCTCGGCGTAGTACCGGTCGGCCTCGTCTGCGTGGCTGACGAGGGCTCGTGAACGGACCTCCAGGCCACGCGCCCAGTTCTGGTCGGCGTTCTCCGTGAAGGCCGTGAGGCGGGCGAGCGCGGTGTGCGCGAGCGCGGCCTCGCCGCTGCGCGCGGCGGCTTCGACCAGGTCGGGAAGGGCTTGGGCGGTGAAGGGGCCGAGGTTGCCGCTCGCGGCTCGTACGGCGGCGGCCATCGCCTCGGCGTAGTGCCCGAGTCCCAGGTGCAGCAGAGCGGTGGCCCGGTCGGTGAAGTAGAGACCGAGCCCTTCACCGCGTTCGGTGGCCTCTCTGGCCGCCTCCACGATGAGCGGCAGTGCCTGGTCCGCGTGCCCCTGGTAGGCGAGCAGGAACAACTCACCGTAGGATGCCCGGCGCGTGCCGGTGACGTGCTTGACGGTCGACTCCTCCAAGCCCAGCTCCCGGGCCTGCCGCAGGTCGCCGCGCCACAGCGCGATGACCCGCCGTACGTTGAGCGCGTTGGCGAGCGGCGCGAGCGCGCCGTCGGCGCGGGCGAGTTCGATGTGCCGGGCGTTGGCCGCCTCCCAGCGCTCGTAGTCCCAGAGCGTCAGGGCCGCGTTGGCGACCAGCACGCCGCAGTCCAGCCACAGGGTGGCCGGTACGTCGTGGTCGAGGAAGCCCATGACCGCTTCGCGCAACGGCGGACGACTCGCCGAAGGCCCGTCGGTGATGAGGGCCGCCAGGCCGTCCAGCAAGTGATCGGCCGCGCTCTCGGCTCCAGGCGGCGCCTGGCGGGCGGCGGCGCAGACGGCGGCCAGGTCGCCGCCGGGGTGGGCGAGGCCACCCGCGACGAGGGCCGCGCTCCACGCGTCGAGGTAGGTGCGCCGAGCGAGCCGGGCGTCCAGGGGTTCGAGCCGCCTGGCGGCCCGAAGCAGTACGGCGGGCGCTTGCCTGCCGGAATGGGCGGCTCGGTCGGTGCGGCCGCGGATCAGGTCGATCCTGGCGCTTTGCAGGTCGTCGGCGGGCAGGCCTTCGGCTCGGGCGAGCAGGCCGAGCGCGGCGGAGAAGGCTCCCGCGTCAAGGCTGGCCTGTGCGGCGGCCAGCGTGCGCTCGACCTGGAGCCAGGGGTCGGTGGTGAGTTCTGCCGCGCAGCGCAGCAGGGCAGCTGCGGCGGCCATCCCGCCGCGAGTGCGGGCGTCCTGCGCGGCTTCGGCGAGGTCGGTGGCGAGCGGGTCGTCGGGGGCTTCAGCCGCCGCCGCCAAGTGCCACAGCCGTCGCTGCCGGTCGGTCTCACGGTCCAGGGCGGCGGCGAGCGCCTGGTGCGCGGCCCGTCGTTCCCCTGCGGTGCCGGCGGCGTAGGCGGCCGAGCGGATCAGCGGGTGCCGGAACAGGACGCCGCTTCCGATCTCGACGAGCTGAGCCTCCTGCGCCGGGGCCACCGCGTGTGGTCCGAGGCCGAGTTCGTGGGCGACGCGCCAGAGCAGGGTGGCGTCGCCGGTCGGGTCGGCGGCGGCGAGCAGGAGCAGGAGGCGGGCCGGTTCCGGCAGCGCATGGATGCGGCGCTCGTAGCGGTCCTGGAGGGCGTCGGCGCCGGTGGCCGGGAGGGCGAAGCCGCCGAGGAGTTCTGCCCGGCCGCTGCGGGACAGTTCCAGCAGGGCCAGGGGGTTGCCGCGGGTCTCGGCCACGATGCGGTCGAGCACGCGGCTGTCCAGCCGTCCAGGGGTGGCCGCGGCCAGTAGCTCACGCGCGTCGGCTTCAGCCAGGCCGTCCACGGTCAGGGAAGGCAGCCCGGCCAGCAGCGTGTCCTGGTTCGGCTCTCTGACGGCGAAGACCAGAAGCACCGCCTCGCCGAGCAGTCGCCTGGCGACGAAGCCGAGCACCTGCCTGGAGGCGGCGTCGAGCCACTGGGCGTCGTCGACGAGGCAGACGAGCGGCTGCTCGGTGGCCGCCTCGGCGAGCAGCCCCAGCACCGCGAGACCGAGAACCATCCGGTCGGGGACTGCTCCGGCCGCGTATCCGAAGGTCACCTTCAGCGCCTGCCGCTGCGGCTCCGGAAGGGTGGAGGAGGCGGCGAGCATCGGGGCGCAGAGCTGGTGGAGTGCGGCGAATGGCAGCTCAAGCTCGGACTCGACGCCGGTGAGCCGGACGATCCTGCAGTGGTCGGCCTGGCTTTCGAGGTGGTGCAGCAGCGTGGTCTTGCCCGTGCCCGCCTCGCCGCGCAGGACCAGCGCGGCGCTCTGGCCCTGTCTGACCCGGCGCAGCGCCTGATCCAGCTGTTCGCGTTCGGTTCGGCGTCCGTGAAGGATCGGCGCTGCTGCCACACCCCGAGTCTAGGGATCATTTCGCCCGGCTGGCATGGGCCTGTCCTCATCGAGGCAGCGGGCCGCCGTGCTGCTCGGCGACGAGGTAGGCCGCGTACCAGTCCGGCCAGTTCTCGTCGAAGGCGCCGCCGTTGCGCGCCTCATGCTCGCCGTGTGCGGTCGCGGCCCTCCCGAGCGCGCCGGCCAGGTCATGCTCCGTCGTGTAGGTGGTGGCGTCGCCCTCCATCCGTCCGGGCAGGCGGGTGGTGACTTCCTGGATCAGGTAGGCGTTGCCGTCCAGATCGTGGAAGGTCGCGAAGGAGCCGTAGCTGGCCTGCTCTGGCGCCGGTCCGTCGGCCTGGCCGCCGGGGACCTGGCCGAACTGGGCGCCGGGCGCGTCCGGGTGGAAGACCTCGCTGACGTCGGCGCCGAGGGCCACGAGCTGTTCGCGGGCGGCGGCGATGTCGGAGACGACCAGGTAGACGCCTTCGGCGGTGCCGGGCTTCTGGCCGGTGATCAGAGTGCCGAACTGGATGGAGGCGGGCGATCCCGGCGGGGTGACCTGGACGACGCGGAAGCCGTTGTCGAAGGCGAAGTCGGCGTCCAGCCGCCAGCCCAGGTCCTGGTAGAACTTCTTGGAACGGTCGACGTCGGATACGGGGATGACGACGGCTTCGACCTTGAGGTCCGTCTGCTTCATGATGTTCACCTTCCGGTTTCCGTGGGCTGGTGGCGGTCCCACCAATTCAGGACGAGGGAGGCGTAGGCCTTCGGGGCTTCCTCCCAGGCGAAGTGCCCGGCGTCGACGACGTCGAGCGTGCTGTTGGGCAGCCGGGTGGCGAGGAACTCGCCGTGGGCGCGCGGGACGACCAGGTCTTTCGCGGGGGCGATGATCCGGACCGGGGTGCGGATGGCCGGGAGCAGCGGTTCGAGGGCGTCGAGCTCGGTCGGGTAGGTGCGGACGTACTGCATCGATTCGGCGAAGCGGAGCCCGGCGTAGGAGGCGGTGTAGTCCTCGCGCACGTGCTCGGGCAGCGGCGTGGCCGGGTAGATGTTGTCCAGGGTCATTCGCATGATCTCGGGGGCGTTGCGCTCGTACCAGGTCAGGTCGGGGTCACGGACCCAGGCGGCGAGCGGTTCGCCGATCTCCAGGCTTGCGGAGGCGGCTCCGCCGCCGATGACGAGGCTGTGGAAGCGCTCGGGCCGGCTGGCCGCCGCGAACAGCGAGGCGCTGGTGCCCACGTCCGGCCCGACGACGTGAGTCTGGTCGAGCCCGAGGGCGTCCATGAGCCGGAGCATGAAGGCGCCGGTGGCGCGTGGGGTGAGGACGTCCGGGCGACCCTGCGAACGGCCGAACCCGGGCAGGTCGACGGCGACCAGGTGGACGCCGCCCGCCAGTTCCTCCCACATCGGCTCGAAGGCGTACAGGCTCTCAGGCCATGGGCTGAGGAGCAGCGCGTGGGGACCGCGCGGCTCAGTCTCGGCGTAGCGGACGGTGAGCCCGTCCACGGTGATGGTCTTGGTGGTGATCATGTCTTCCTCCTTCATGAACGCCCTCAGCTTCGTCCGGGCGGCGCTCCCGTCGCACCAGGGACGAGCCCTGGCCTACGGCCCAGGGGCGAACACGGGTGCGACGCGACGGGGAGGTACTGCATGGTCATAGGACAAGACGGACCCACAGGAAAGGGACAAGGTCATGGAGTGCGATGTCGTAGTGATCGGCTTGGGCCCCGGCGGCGAGCACGTGGCCGGGAGCCTGGCCAAGGCCGGGCTGTCGGTCGTCGGCGTGGACGAGCGCCTGGTGGGTGGCGAATGCCCGTACTTCGGGTGCGTTCCCAGCAAGATGATGATCGCCGCGGCCGACAAGCTCCGCACGGCCCGGCACGCCAAGACGGCGAGCGTCCACCCCGACTGGAGACCGGTCGCCGACCGCATCCGCGACGAGGCCACCGACGACTGGAACGACCAGGTCGCCGTCGACCGGCTGGTCGCCGCCGGGGCCGTCTTCGCGCGCGGCCGTGGCCGCATCACCGGGCCCCGTACGGTCACCGTCACCGCGGCCGACGGGTCGACGACGTCCTACACGGCCCGGCGCGGCATCGTGCTCAACACCGGCACCTCGCCGTCCGCGCCGCCGATCCCGGGCCTGGCCGGCACCCCGTACTGGACCAACAGGGACGTCGTCCGGCTCACCGAACTGCCCGCCTCCCTGGCCGTTCTCGGCGGCGGCGCGATCGGCAGCGAACTCGCCCAGGCCCTGGCCGCCTTCGGAGTCGAGGTGACGGTGATCGAGGCCTCCGATCGGCTGCTCGCCGTGGAGGAGCCCGAGGCGTCCGCCGTGGTCGCGGCGGCCTTCGCCGCCGACCGCATCACCGTGCGTACGTCGGCGCGAGCCGAACGCGTCGAGCACGACGGCGACCGCTTCAGCATCCACCTCGACGATGACGTGGTCATCGCGGAACGCCTGCTGGTCGCCGCCGGCCGACGCAACAACCTGAGCGATCTCGGCCTGGAGCACGTCGGGCTGGACCCGCAGGCCCGCGTCCTGGACCCCGACGAGCGGATGCGCGTCGCCGACGGCGTCTGGGCCATCGGCGACATCACCGGCAAGGGCGCCTTCACGCACATGTCGATGTACCAGGCCGACCTCGTCATCCGCGACTTGACCGGTGCCGACGGCCCTTGGGCCGACTACCGGGCCGTCGGCCGTGTCACCTTCACCGCGCCCGAGGTCGGCTCCGTCGGCCTCACCGAGGCGGCGGCCCGCGAACGCGGCGTCGACGTCAGGACGGCGACCGGCGACCTGGGCACGCGCGGCTGGATCGCCGGCGAGAGCGGCCCGATCAAACTCGTGGCCGACGTGGAGCGGGGTGTGCTGATCGGCGGGACCGTCGTCGGCAGCATGGGTGGCGAGGTGTTATCCGCCCTCGTTACCGCGATCCACGCGCAGGTCCCGATCGCGACGCTGGCGGAGATGCACTTCGCGTACCCGACCTTCCACCGCGCCCTCCAGCCGGTGCTGCGCGCCCTGCTGTGAGAGAGCTCGATGAACGGTGGATCTCCAGGTCGGCCGAGTGACCGGAGCTCCGCCGGACGTTCGCAGGCAACATGAATACCTGCCCGTATCCGGCCTCCCTCGCCGAACGTGGCGATCTGAGATGAGCTGAGAGAGCGGGCGGCGTTCTGGATGATGCGTGACCAAGGATGACTGACTGATCATCGGGACGTGAGAGGCGGTGGTCTCGTACCCGTGGACTTGGCATGCTTGTACATGGAGAGCTCCAGCTTGAGCGAGCTGGCCTTGTCCTGGACGGCGACCAGCGTCCAGGAGGGTTCGGGAGGCCGTTGACGAACGTGTCACCAGCCCAAACGAGCACTCATTGCCGAGGTCAGGCCCTCTACTGGAGACTCGGCTGCAACAAGACAGCCCTTGGATGATCATTCTCCTTGTCGAGGGAAGAAGATTCATGACCAAGGGCTGTCGTGACGACTAGTGTGCCTATCTATGGCCGGCTGATGCACGGGGGAGCTGACGCGGTTCCGGGCTGAGTTCTATGGCTGTCTGACGGCGCGGGCCGATGCGACAATCGGGCTGGCCGAGGCGGTGTTATGCAGTGATGTACCTGTGTGTTCGCTGGTGGAGTTGTCCCTGGTCGGTGAGCACCGTCGAGGCCATGGGGCGCTGTATGCGGCGTTGAATCGGGGCCGGCCCGACGTGGGGCGCCTGCGTCAGGCGTTGAGCACAGTGCCCTTGCCCAGAGCGGCAGACGGGTGGTTGGTGCTGGCAGTGGATGTGACTTGCCGGCTGCGGCCGGACGCGCACACCTCGCCGGAGCGGATTTTGTGCCACACCTATGGGCGGGGTAAGGACCAGCACATCATGATCCCGGGCTGGCCGTAATCGTTCGTGGTGGCGTTGGAGACGGCAGATCCCGGCCAGAATGCGTTCGGATCGGGTGCCGCGCTGTTCGGCCCAGCGCGGGTGCCGGGGACCAACGGCCAGTTGCCGCGTCATGGGGGCGAGTTCGTCTTCGGTGACCTGGGCAGTTGGGACGAGCCTGACGTGGCCACCGAAGCTGAGACCCGCCTGTATGGGCGCGCCACCGCCTGGTCTTGGGATCGGCTGCACCCGCGGTTGACCCGCCGTGCGGCCTGGGTCGATTCGGCTGAACTGCCGACGATCGAGGGCACCGTGATCCTTCTGGAGGTGGACCATCTGCCCAGCGGGGCGGTTCCGAAGCCGGTGTGGTCACGGACGGCGAAGTCGCGGTCGCCACCTGCGGGGCTCAAGGACTCCAGCTCGATCCAACATCTGCCCCGATAGAGCAAAAGGCCATAGATGGGTGATGATGTCAGGATGGCGCGCGCCAACCTGGCCGCAGCTGTCGGGTCTGATTTCGGGGAGTCGTCATGCGGGTAGCGGTGGTCACCTTCGACGGGTTCAACGAGCTGGACAGTTTCATCGCCTCGGCGCTGATCAACCGGTGCCGGCCCGACGGGCTGGAAGCGTTCATCACCACGCCGACGCCCGTCGTCACGTCGATGAACGGCGTTCCGGTGACCGGGCAGCGGCCGATCGAGTTCGTGACCGAGGCCGAGGTCGTGCTCATCGGGAGCGGGGTGAAGACCCGCGACGTGGTCGCCGACGATCGGCTGCTGTCCATGCTGCCGCTCGATCCCGGAAGGCAGCTCATCGGATCGCAGTGCTCCGGGGCGCTGGTGCTGGCGCGCCTGGGGTTGCTGGGCGGTATGCCGGTCTGCACTGACCGGACGAGTCGGCCGTTCGTCGAGGCGGAGAATGTCACGGTCCTGGATGTGCCCTTCCATGCCCAGGGAAACATCGCGACGGCTGGTGGGTGCCTTGCGTCGCAGTACCTTGCCACGTGGGTGATCACCCGCACACTCGGTGAGTCGGCGGCCCGCGCCGTGCTCGACTATGTCGCGCCGGTCGGAGAGAACGACGAGACGGTCGAGCGTGCTCTCGGGGTCGTCCACAGAGGAAGCGGGCTCACGTTGCGTTGATCTTCACAGGTCGCCGAGGCGGTCGCCCAGGTTGAGTTCGAGTGGCCCCCGCGTCTGCAGTCCCTGGGCGAAGAGGGTCTTCACCCTGGTTTGGGTGGCTTCTGCCGTGACCAAGTCTCGGAAGCGGATCGCGTCCGCGCGGAAGGCGTCGGCTGCGGGCAGGGTCAGCTCGTTGAGGACCCGCTTGGCCGTACGGACCCCTTCGGCGGGGAACGACGCGATCCGCCGGGCGAGGCGGGCCACGAAGGCGTCCAGTTCGGCATCGGGAACCGCCCGGTTGATCCAGCCGTACCGCTCTGCCGTACGGGCGTCGAAGTCCTCGGATCCGAGGATCACCTCCATCGCCCGCCCTCTTCCCAGCAGCCGGGCGAGGTGCTGCATGCCGCCTGCGCCGGGAGGGGCACCGGTGCCGACCTCGATCTGCCCGAGGACGGCGTTCTCCAGGGCGGCGAAGCGCATGTCGCAGGCCAGCGCCAGTTCGCTGCCCGCCCCGCGGGCCCGGCCGCGGATCTTCGCGATCGTCACGACCGGCAGATCGCTGAGCCGATGCCACAGCATGCCGAGCGAGGCGTCGCCCGGGCCGCCCGCCTTGGCCGCCTCGGCGGTGTAGTCGGCGACCTTGGTCAGGTCGACGTGGGGGACAAAGTACTCGGGGTCGGCGCTCTCCAGGACCACGACCCGGACATCCTGTGCCGTTGCCAGCCGGCCAACCAGGTTCACCAGGTCGCGGACCAGCTCAGGTCCGATCAGGTTCATCGGCGGCGCGTCCATCACCACCCCTAGTACGCCCTCGTCCGCCCGCGTGAGGTGCAGAGTCCGATACGTCATGCTTGTTCCCCCTCTCGAGGGCATCAACGTCGCCGTGGAGTACAGCAGGGCCGTACTCCACGGCGTCTTCGTGTTCAGTCGAATTTGACGTGGTCGGTCTTGTCGTCCATGTAGTCGAGGTTGGTGACCCAGCTGCCGGCGGGGATGTTCAGGCCGCCGTTGTAGACCGAGTCGGCCAGTTGGACCTGCTCGCTTCCGTTCCAGCCCCAGCTTCTGACCGAGGAGATCTTCCTGCTGGCGTAGGCAGGAAGGGTATGCCATCCGGTGCCCACCTGGACCTCGAAGCAGTCGCCGTCGAAGTTGTACCCGGTGAAAAGCTGCGCGTAGCCGGCGTAGCCGAAGTGGTAGCAGTTGCCCTGCGCCAGGGCGCTGGGCGAGGTGGCCACGAGCGCGGCGCCGGTGGCCAGGGCGGCGAACAGGATGGTGATGCTTCTGCGCTTGGCGGACATGTCTTCTCCCGTGGTGGGCTGTGGGGGCCGCTCGCTCAGGCGACCCCGGGGGTGACACGTCCACGATCGCCTGCGATCGTGACGCCTCGCGCCCGTAACAGCCCCTGGCCTTACCCTGGTCCCCCCCGGGAGGGTCAGACCGCTGAGAGGTTCCCGGTGGTCTGAAGCGCTCGCGCCAGTTCCTTGCGTGAGGTGATGGCGAGCTTGCTGAAAACCTTGCGCAGGTGCCATTCGACAGTGCGGTGACTCACGAACAGGCGGGCCGCGATCTCCGGGTTGGTGTTCCCGTCGCCGGCCAGCTGGGCGATCTGCGCCTCCTGAGGGGTGAGCCGGACGCTCGGGCCCGTGGATCGCTTGTGGACGGTTTCGCCGGTCGCCAGCAGTTCGCGTTCAGCACGGCTGGCGAAGGCCTGCGCGCCCATGGTGTCGAAAGCGTGGAAAGCGGCTTTGAGCTGGGCTCGTGCGTCGACCCTGCGGTTCTGTCTGCGCAGCCACTCCCCGTAGATCAGCTGTGCTCTGGCGTGGTGGACGGCGACGCGGGATCGGGCCAGGTGCTCGATGGAGTCCCGGTACAGCTCCTCAGCCTCGCCATCCTCGCTCAGCAGTGCCCGGGAACGGGTTTCGATGCCGCGCGCCCAGGGCGTGTCGCTGGTCGCCGAACGTTCCTCCAGCCGCTCAAAGGCCTGATGTGCCGTTGCCGCGTCGCCGGCGCGGACGGCGGCCTCGATCAGTTCGGGGAGCACCCACACGGTGAACCCGATGCCCTCCGGCTCGGCGGCCCGGCGGGCCGCGTCGGTGGCCTCGCCGTACTCGCCGTAGCCCAGATGCAGGGTCGCGGCGGCCCACTCCACCGCCTCCACGACGAAACCCTCGCCGCGGTCGGTCGCCTCGGCGATGATCTGATCGCGCATGCCGAGGGTTCGTTCCCGGTCTCCTCGCCAGGCGGCGAGCAGGATGGAGAAGTCGGCGATGGCGACGTTGCGCGTCGCCTGGGTGATCGAGTCGGCTTCCTGGATGAGCTGCTGGGCCAGATCGAAGCGGCCGGCGAACAGATGGTGGGCGGCGGAGTAGTTCAGCGCGAACGGCAAGACCGTGAGCAGGCCGCCCTCACGGGCCGCCTCGGCCAGACCGCCCGCCATCGCCGCGCACGCCTCGTCGTCCCACACGTCCATGGCCAGCTGGCAAGCCAGCCAGCACCAGGCGATGTTGTCGCGCCGGAAGCCCTCGCGGCGGAAGGTCGCGATCGCCCGCCGCACTGACGGCAGCACCTGGACGTACTCGCGGGTCGCCCGGGTGACGAGCACGTCGAGGAACTGGTCGACCGCCCGGACAGGATGGTCACCGACTGGTGCGAGCGCGGCGGCGGCGGCCGCCAGGACCCCGCCCGGGCGGCCGAATCTGCCGCTGCGCATCAACGCCCACATGGCCTCCAGATGGGTCTCGCGCGCCAGCTCGGGATCGGCTTGTTCGAGTTGCGTGGCTGCCGCGCTGAGCAGCGTGGGGGTGTCGTTGCCTCGGGTGCGCGCGAAGGCGATGTGGGCGCGCACGCGCTCCAGCCGCGCCCGGTCGATGGCGTCGAGCGGGGCGATCGCGGCCAGCGCGAGCAGCGCCTCAGCGGCGCCGAGGGCACCGGCGTCGAGCTTGGCCTGAGCGGCGGCCAGCGCTCGCGCTCCGCGCAGCCGTGGGTCGGGTGTCAGCTCGGCCGCCCGCTCCAAGAAGGCCGCGGCTGCTTCGGCGCCGGCTCTGGCCTGGGCGTGGGCGGCGCGGTGCTCCAGATCGGCCGCGACGTCCTCGTCGGGCGCCGCGGTGGCGTGGGCGCGGTGCCAGGCGCGGCGGTCCGGGTCGGCTTCGGGGTCGGTGGCCTCGGCCAGCGCCGCGTGCCCGCGACGGCGCACCTGCGGCGGCGCGGCCCGGTAGGCGGCTGTCCTGACCGCAGGATGGCGGAAGGCGACCCGCGGGCCGAGATCGATCAGGCCCGCGGCCTCGGCGGGCTCGGCGGCGCCGATGGTGATGCCCAGGTGCTCCAGCGCGCGCATCAGCAGCAGCACGTCGCCGACCGGCTCGGCGGCGGCGGTGAACAGCAGCAGCCGGGTGTGGCTGGGCAACGCCTCGATACGCCGGACGAAGCTGTGCTCGATGCGCCCGGACAGCATCCGGGCGTCGGGCAGCCCGAACCCGCCGGCCAGTTCGGCCGGTGTCATCGCGGCGGGCAGTTCCAGCAGGGCCAGGGGGTTGCCGCGGGTCTCGGCCACGATCCGATCGCGTATCTGCGCGTCCAGCCTGCCGGGGAGGACCGAGCTCAGGAGCAGGCGGGCGTCGTGATCGCCGAGGCCCGCCACGGGCAGGGCGGGCAGCCCGTCGAGCTCGGTGTGATCCCCGGGCTCGCGCAGGGAGAACACCATCGCCATGTGCTCGGCCGCCAGTCTTCTGGCGACGAAGGCGAGGACCTGGGTGGAGACCGAATCCAGCCACTGCGCGTCGTCGACCACGACCAGCAACGGCCGCTGGTCGGCGAGCTCGCTCAGCACGCCGAGGACGGCCAGGCCGACCAGGAACCGATCGGCGGCCGGCCCTTCCCGCTGCCCCAGCGTGATCTGGAGCGCGTCTCGTTGGGGGGCGGGCAACTGCTCGGCCCCCTCGATCAGCGACGGCCCGAGGAGCCGTTGCAGGCCGGCGCCCATCAGCTCTGCTTCCGACTCCACTCCGGCCACCCGGGCCAGGCGGAAGGCCGAGGCGCGGGCGGCTCCGTAGTCCAGCAGCGCCGACTTGCCCACGCCGCTCTCACCGCGCAGGACCAGCACCGATCCGTGGCCGTCGCGAGCGCGATCGAGCAGGGCGTCAATGGCGGCGCACTCGGCCCCGCGACCGAGCAGGTGCGGTCCGGACCACGCGCGGTCGGTCATGACAGCAGTATGACCGTGGGCCGGTAGCGGCGGCGATCTGTCGCGGTGGAGCGACTTATGACACCAGATACGTCTCGTAGATCGCGCTGTAGCCACGGAGGGACCCGACGCTGACGAACACCCCCCGGTTGACCCAGCGAAGATGCCGATCGGTGGCTTCCAGCCGCGTGGTGGCGCGGATCGGGAGTTCGCCCGGCGCATCGCCGTACGTGACCGTGCGTGAGCGCATCTGGAGCAGGTGACCGAGGTCCGTGCGCAGCGTGCATCGCAGATCGCCCAGAATCGTGCCGTCAGAAAGCGTGATCTGCCGGTCGGCGGCGGCTTCGGGCACCAGGTTGCCATTGAGCTCTGGGCCGCTGAACCGGCCGCCG
The DNA here is from genome assembly GCF_040642995.1 of Nonomuraea sp. NPDC047529. NCBI lineage: Bacteria > Bacillati > Actinomycetota > Actinomycetes > Streptosporangiales > Streptosporangiaceae > Nonomuraea > Nonomuraea sp. NPDC047529. The sequence goes on from NZ_JBEYTJ010000032.1 coordinate 29,753, forward strand.
GTCATGGGCACGATCAAGCGCCTGCCGTGTCCGGCGTCACCGAGATCGAGGGGGGCGCCGAGCACGACGTGCAGGCGAAGCACCTGCGTGAGAGTTGGGCTGGGCAGTTCATTGATCATTCGTCCAGCCTGACGCGCCGGGTCGCCGGCTCGCGCCCGTGTGACCCACTGGTGTGAGGCCTGCTCGTTCGACCGTTTCGCCTCCGCGGTCAGCGCGATGGACTGGGGCGTGCGGAAAGAGCCGTGTTGGCGGGCCCGGCGGAGGCCGTTTGGCTCATCGAGGCCCTGCCGCTGGAGGAGTGGCGGCGGCTGTTCGAGGTCAACCTGTTCGGCGAGTGGCCGTTCCCGGACGTTGCTGCCCGCCCAGCTGCGCCGCTCAAGCCGGTGGTCGACGTCAGCTCGCTCGGCGGGAAGGTCGCCATGGCCCCACACGGTCCTACGCGGGCAGGCGGCGCTGGCCGAGGCCGCCGACCCGCAGGCCGATCCGGACCGCCGCGCCTGGCATCGCGCCCACGCCCAAGCCAGAGCCGGCGTCGGTGCCCTCGGCGCCGCAGGGCCCTGCTCGTGCCGGCCGCGATCGCCCTCGCTGCGGGCCGTCGAGCCAGCGAGGGGGCCAGGGTAGGACCAGGGCCTGTCACGGGCGCGAAGCGAGTCGGCCGCGCACGATCGTGAAGACATCATCCCCCAGGCATCCGGACCAGCGAGCCGGCGGCCACACCGAGGAGCAGAGATGTCCGACGAGCCATCGCCACCGGGAACCCCGCAGGCGACCGCTGTCACGAGGCCGGTGCGGAAGCGAGCGGGTGCGGCTGTCCGACTCGGTCCACGTCGGCGGCCTGACTCCTGCGACCGGCGGCTAGACCCCGGAACCCGGGCAACATGAGTCTCCGCCGAGCGCACCCGAGACCTGACCGCTTCAGGTCTGCTGCCGAGGCGCCCGAGCCCGGTGCCCCATGGCGTTCCGGCACTGTTCCGCTCGGATCCGACGCGCAGGAACGCGCCGGGGCGGTCCGAAACCCTCCCTTGAAAGTTACAGACAGTGTCCAAGCCTGTACTGAAAGTGATGTCGATGTCGGTGGATGGTGCCTAGAGACCTGGTCTCGTCAAGGGCCGCGCGTTTCACGATGACGGCGCCGCCCACCCAGTTCTCTGGACTGTTCGCCCAAGCACGTCCCCAACCCGCTCGAACAACCTCCGTCGTGGGACGGAGGGACGAACCAAGAAGGGAATCATCATGAGAGGTTTCCGCAAGGCCCTGATCGCGACCGCTACGAGCCTGGTCCTGGGCATCGGGATCAACGGCGTCGCGGCCGGCCCCGCCGCCGCCGCCACCGGCACGTGGAAGCTGTGCGACGACTGGAACATGTGGGAGATCACCCGCGCCTGCCTGACCGGCACCAACACCAACCCGCCCAGGGTGCCCGACCTGCGCGCCTGGGCCTACAACGACGCCATCTCCTCCATCAAGACCAACTCGGTCGCCATCGAGGCCTGGACGAACGTCAACTTCCAGGGCACCTACGGCTACTTCGCGCCGAACTCCGTCTGGAACGCGCTGGACTACCCCTACGACAACTCCATCAGCTCGATCTCCTACCCCGGAGCCTGACCTGTCCCCGCCCGGGGGGCGGACGCCCCCCGGGCAGGCCCGGTGAATCGAATGAACGGAGGCCCGCCATGCCAGTCAGGCCGCGCAGAACAGTCCGCTTGCTCGCCTCGATCGCAACGTCCGTCCTCGCCGTCGCCGTCGCCGTCGCCGGCTGCGCTGCCGCTCGGCCCGCGGAATCCGCCGCAGCGGGTGTATCCGCCCAGCAGATGGTTCATCTGCTCCAGACCCAGCTTCCGCCGGGAAGACTCTCAGGGCAGCAGGGACGGGGACTGAGCGCCGAGCCCGGTCCGGCGCCCTCCGCTCAAGTGCTCTTCGAGGCGGGCGGGAGCTCGGCGAAAGTAGTGGTGAAGCTCAACAGATGGCCCGTCCCCGTTCCGGTCCAGTACGCCCAGTGCCCGGACTCCGCCTATCACCCCTACAGCCGCTGCATCCTGACCGTCCTGCCCAGCGGGGCCAGGCTCGTGCTGGACCGCTCCCCGAGCGATGAGAACAACCCATCAGGGGGCGAACTCCTCAGTGCTCTGCTCACTTACGGGGACGGCAGGCAGGTCTTCGTGTCGGCGGCCGGTCGGTCCACTCTTCCTCTGACTCATCAGCAACTCGCCGCCGTGGCGACCTCTCCCGTGTGGCACCCGGTTCTCGTGGCCATGCCCGCGCCGCCTGCCGCTCCCCGTACCGGATCGGTACCCCGGCTGACCGCGCCGCAGATCAGTCGCGTCATCGAGCGACTGCTTCCGGCAGGCGTGCGCGCCGGGCGACCGGGCGGTGCCGACGGCTTCGGGCACGTCACGGCCGACGACGGCCACGGCAAGAGCCTGGTCGCCGTGAACGTCCAGCAGTGGAAGCCGGGTGACGCTGCCATGGCACAGGTGTTCCGGAACGCCGCCACACTGCCTGACGGCACTCGCGTCGGGGTGCGCCAGGGGCCGGCGCCGCGCGGGGGAGCGGGCGCGATCGAATGGACCGTCGACACCCTCGGCGCGGACGGCCTGAGGGTGGTGATCTCGGCACTCAACGCGGGCGCCTACCGTCTTCCCGCCGACCGCAGCGTACCGGCGCTGACTCTTGAGCAACTCCGGCGGATCGCGCTCGCCCCGGCGTGGCGACAGGCCATCGGCTGACGCCTCGAACGACTTCGGATCCTGAACCGTGACACACGGCATCGGGACAGGATGAGCGGACGTCCTGCAGGTTGTCGCGCCGGCGAACTCACCCTCGGCTTCGAGGCCTTCACCTCGGCCGGGGCCCCAGGCCAGACGCTCGGCCTCTACACCGTGGAACCGGGTTCTCCGTCGGCAGCGGCGCTTGGCGAGATCTGAGCAGCACGGACACGAGCAGATGCCACGCCCGGAAGATCGAGCCGTACCTCTTCGGCTCGGCGCCGACTCCTACCACCGGCTCCTCCAGACCCTACCCGGCGAGCCACCATCGCCTCGGCCGCGTTTTGGGACCAGCCGCAGGCCACGCGACATGGTCACCGCCGTCGCCCACTCTGTCGGCCCAGCGTCCATGGCGGGTGATCGCGGACATGGGCGCGCCGGCCTTGGCAGCGGAGGTGGCGCCGCCGGCGCGCAGGCCGTGGGCGGTGTAGGCCTCGGCGTGGTCGAGGCCGGCGGCTGCGGCGGCGCGTTTGACGATCAGGTTGACGGTCTGCGGGGTCAGCCGTTCGCGGCGGCCGCGACCGGCAGCCGGATGGGCGCGGGCGGCGATGCGGCCGTGCCGGTCGATCGGGCGAAACAGCGGCCCGGTCGTCATGCCGGCGCCCGCCAGGTCGGCGAGCCATGCGCGGGTCACCCGGACGGGGCAGGTCTGCGGATGCTGGCCGTAGGGGATGGCGACGATCTCGCCATGGGCGTCCTGGTCAGTCTTGCTGAAGGGGACGTACAGCTCCAGGCCGTCGGCGGTAAAGGTGAGGTCGCCGATGTCGATGTCGGCGATCTGCGAGCGGCGGGCCCATCAACGCGAAGCCGAGCACCAGGACGGCGCGGTCACGCCGTCCTGCGGGGGTGCCGTCCGGCAGAGCGTCGACCATCGCGCGCAGCCTTTACGCTTCGGCTCGCACGTCGAGGAGCAGGAGCGCGAGCTGAAACGGCTGCTGCGCGGGCGCCACCCAGGACCGCGACCGCCTGGTCGGGTACCTGCGCGCCGAGCGCAGGGCCAGGGCACGCGAGCGGTGGCGCAAGGAGCGGACCATGCGCCGCCACCTGCCCGCCCCGCAAGCCGAGGCGGTCCGCCGCGCGGGCACGATCCTGCGCAGCGTGGGAGCGCCGCGCTCGCGGGCAGCCCCGCCTCCGCCCTCGCCCCGATCATCCCGGCCACGCAGGCTCCGGACAGCGAGAACCCGGCCAACCTAGACCAGTGACACCAGGTCGTCCCAGCGGGTGAAGAGCACCCCGAGCGCCGCGCCGAGCAGCCCGGCCAGCACCGCGATCCCCACGTCCGCGGCACCCGATCCCGCCGTAGCCACCAGTCCCAGTACGGCCAGCGAAACGAGCACTAGGTTACGGACGACGTGCGGCACCCCGAGCGGTGTCTCCGAAGCGCCGAAGCACCGGCAGGGCACCGCGGCGCCCCGCCGCATGACCAGCAGGGTAGCGACGGTGAACCCGCCCAGCAGCACGGCCGCCAGCGTGAACCCGGCCGCGCCCGCCCACCCCAACGGCACCGCGGTCAGCACGATCACCGCGGCCTCGCCCGCCGCCACGGCGAACGGGACGGCCGGCGAGCGCCAGGTCGTCATGTCCGTCACCGACGTGGCGAAACGCCGCCACGCCTCGCGCCCGGAGACCTTGCTCGCCAGCGCCACCGCGAACACGATGACCAGCAGCACACGACACCCAACAGCGACGTAAAGCATGATCACCGTCTCCGTCCACGACGACACTGCACGCAGTATGGCCCGTCGTTCTCAGCGATTTCTCAACGCCATCTCAATGACTACGCTCGAGATCGTGCTGATTCCGTTGCTTGGGCCGGTCGAACTGGAACGCGCGGGCAAGATCATCCCGATACGTCCTCCGCAGGTGGCGCTCGCACTGGCCGCGCCGGCCTGGAAGGTCGGGCACGTCGTATCGGGGGAGACGCTGGAGAACAGGATCTGGGGAGAGCAGGTGCCGAACGGCGCCAGGAAGACCCTGTACACGATCATTACCCAGATCCACCGCGAGGTGCTCGGCGACGACGGCGACGTGTTAGGCAGGCTGGGCGGCTACCTGCTCGACGTGGACGAGTCAGCAGTCGACGTCACCCGCTTCCGCACGCTGGCCGAGCGCGCGGTCACCGCACCCGATCCGGGGCCACTGCTGGAGGAGGTGCTCACGCTGTGGCGCGGCGAACCGCTGGCGGGGGTGCCCGGCGAGTGGGTGGAACGGGCCCGAAGGGCGCTGGGCGAGGAGCGCAAGGAGGTCTCGCTGCGCTGGGCGCGCCGTGACCGAGACCGATCCGGGCGCGGCCGTGGCAGCGCTGGCGCCGCTGATCGAGGCGCTGCACTCCGGCGGCCGTACGGCGGAGGCGCTCGCCCGCTTCGCCAACATGGCCCTCCGCTCGGGTCCGTGCCACCAGACGCAAAGTAGCTGTGAGTAACCGGGGGCTCCCGGACGGCCGGACTTCCACGGCTTCAGCCCGCTCGTCGTGCCCCGGCCGACCGGCTGGCGTCCCGGGCTGGAGGTCACCGGCTACTGGTGACCGGTCCGTCCGAGGGGCTGGCAGCCGGATCCCGTGCTGACGGACTTCCTGGGCGCGGGTCCCGCGCCGGTGTTCGTCGGCTTCGGCGGCCTGGCGGGCACGCGGGCCGAGCCGTACACGGAACTGGTCGTGGACGCCCTGCGGCGGGCGGGTCTGCGCGGAGTGGTGCAGACAGGTAGAGAGGGGCCGATCACCGACGACGTGCTGGGCGTCGGCGACGTCCGGGGTCGGGGAACCCAGGAGCAGCCGTTGGCGCTGAGAATGATCTTGGGTGAAGTGTGACGTCCAGCTTCGGTGCGTGATCGCTCTACCTGGAGGTCTCTGGCCCGTGGATGATGCGGTGGATGGTGGAGCGGCCGACGCTGTACTCGGTGGCAAGGTCGGCCAGGGACACCTCGCCCTCGGCGTAGCGCCGGCGGATGGAGCGCCGGGCGGGTTCAGGCAGTTTGGGTTGCTTGCCCTTGAGCTTGCCGTTCTTCTTGGCCAGGGCCATGCCCTCGCGGGTACGCAGGTGCCCGAGGTTGGCTTCGAACTCGGCGACCATGGCGAGGGTTTGCAGGAACAGCCGGCCGAACGGGTCGTTCCAGTCGTAGACGGAGGCGCCCAGTCCGAACAGGACGCCACGGCCGGACAGGCCGGTCAGGGTCTCGTTGGCCTCGGCCATGTTGCGGGCGAACCGGTCGAACTTGGTGACGGTGAAGACCGTCCCGTCCCAGACGGCGGCGAGGGCCTGGTCGAGGCCGGCGCGGTTGCGTCGGGTGGTTCCGGAGACGCCGCGGTCGATGTAGATGCGATCCTCGGGGACGCCGAGGGCCAGGAGCTGCTCGGTCTGGATGATGACGTCTTGTCCGTCGGTGGAGCAGCGGGCGTAGCCGACGCGGGTTCCGTTCACGTGCCCAAGTGTTCCGGATAGGGGGCCTTCACCGGAGCAGTGTGTGGAACACCTATACGGAACACCTCGACCTGGGTGTCTGTCTCGGCTGGTGGGTGTTCCGGTTGAGGATCCCCTTACGGAACGTCAATTCATCCCGGCCACGTTCTGGATCTCCCTTGTGCGCGGCTGTGGTGGCACTCACCCCACATACCTCGGGCGCGGCCCCGACCCGTAGCGAAGCGGCGGGCGGCTATGTACGTGATAGCTGTCCTTCCACGTACATGGCCGCCCATAAGTGTCCGGTCAGGCGTCGCGGTGGTTGATCGCCAGGGTTGCCAGCAGGAGGGACACCACGACGTAACCCACCAGGATGACGGCGGCCGTTGAGGGATCGAAGGCTCCTGCGTCGGGTACGGTGGCCAGTTGCCTGGCCAGCGACGGAATCGTCAAGGAGCTGATCCAGTCGTTCCACGGAGCCGGGAGGAAGCGCTCGAGCACGGTCGGGGACAGCGGGAGGACGACCAGCACGATGAGCGCTCCCGGTGTCGACCGCAGGACCGTGGCCAGGCCCAGCCCCATCACTCCGGCGACGGCGGAGCCGGCGCCGGTAGTCAGAACCTCGGCCAGGGCCGCATGTTCGGCGAACGAGGCACCGATCGGACGCCCGGCCACCACGGCCTGTGCGGTGAAGTAGGTGGCGAACGCCAGCACCTGGCCCGCGACAGCGGCCACGGCGGCCACCACAACGGCCTTGGCCACAAGGAGCGTCCACCGGCTCCGGATCGTGGTCAGCGTGAGTCTGATCATGCCGGTGGCGTACTCGCCGGAGATGGTGAACACGCCCAGCATGCCGAACAGCACAGGCGGAATGTCGGCGCTGAGGCTGATACCCGTGCCGACGGGATCGCCGCCGGGGCCGTTGGTGTCGAAGTTGCGCGAGATCGAGTAGGCGGCGAAGCCGGTGAGCGCAAGGGCCGAGAGCGTGGAGGCCAGGACGTAGTAGGTGGCTCGGAGCGAGCGTAGCTTGAGCCATTCCGATGCGACGACGTTGATCATTGGGTGATCTCCATGAAGGCTTCCTCTAGTGATGTCCGGCGCGACACCAACTCGTGAACGGCGCAGCCGTTCGCCAGGGCGATGTCGCCGATGGCGGCTGCGGTCAGGCCGGTCACCAGCAATTCCTCTCCGGCCCGGGCGTCCCGCACGGGGCGCGTATCGACTCCAGCCGCTGCGGGCCGGCCAGGCACCGGCTCCTCATCGGTGTCGGTGTCCTGAGCGGGGTGTATGGTTGCGCCGGCCGCTTCGAGTGCCCTGGACAGGCGGGCCGCGTGGGGGGATCGGACCAGTACGCCGCTCTGGAAACGGGCCAGCAGGTCCGCCGTTGAGGTGTCCTCGATCAGCCGGCCCTGGCCGATGATGATGAGCCGGTCGGCGGTAAGGGACATCTCGGTCATGAGGTGGCTCGACAGCAGGACGGTGCGCCCCTCGGCGGCCAGGGATCTGAGCAGTGTCCTGAGCCAGCGAATGCCGTCGGGGTCGAGACCGTTGACCGGCTCGTCGAGAATGAGCACGCCCGGGTCACCGAGCAGCGCCGCCGCAATACCAAGGCGCTGGCGCATCCCCTGAGAGAACCCGGCGATCCGCTTGCGCGCCGCCCCGGCCAGGCCGACCTCCTCCAGCACCTCCACGACCCTGCGGCGCCCGATCCCGCCGGCATGCGCCAGCGCCTGGAGGTGAGCGAACGCGCTGCGCCCGCCCTGCACCTCGGCCGCGTCGAGCATGGCGCCGACCTCGCGCATGGGGTCGCGCAGGTCGTGTTTGCGGACGCCGTTGATCAACGCCTTGCCCGAGGTGGGCGTGTGGAGGCCGAGGATCATGCGCATGGTGGTGGACTTGCCGGCGCCGTTGTGCCCGAGGAAGCCGGTGACCTGTCCGGGTTTGACGTCGAACGTGAGCCTGGACACCGCGCGGGTGGAGCCGTACAGCTTCGTCAGGTCTGTGACCTCGATCATTTGCCCACCTTCTGAATCCGCTCGGCCGGGCAACGCGTGCCCGGCGCGGGCAGCCCCCCCGTGGTCAGGTAAGCATTGACGTGCCGCCGCAGGCAGATGTTGGCTGCCCACGACGCGTGGCCGTCGCCGTGCCACAGGACGCGCGCGGACGGGATCTGCTCGGCCACGTGCGCCTGCCCGCGATAGTTGGTGTTGTTGTCGAGCTCCCCGATCGCGAAGAGGATCGGCGGGGCGTCCTTCACACGCAACAGGTGCGGCGCCCAGGACGCGCCCCCGCTGCGGCCCCAGCACCGCCCGAGCTCGAAGCGTCCCTCGAGCCAGCCGAACCTCGGCGCGATCTCATGGAGTCTGGCCTCGATGCCCTGGAACTCTTCGTACGTCGGCGGCTTCGGCATGAAGTCGTTGCACAAGGAGTCTTGGCTCACGGACGTGCCGCCCTCATCCGGGAGCAGTTCCCCCTCCAGGAAGCCGCCGGCGTCGCTGTCGAGGGCCTTGCGGATGGCAGTGGCGAGCTGGGGCCAGAGCGCCGGATTCATGCCTTTGACCGCGCCGGCGTACAGCTGCCCCTCGGTCACCGTCCGTCCGGCCGACGCCGGCAGTGGCGCGCGCTGCACCCTGGCGACGAGCTCGTCCCATGCCTTGCCCGCGTCCCTGCCGTGCAGGGCGCAGTCGGTGCGGCGGGCGCACCAGTCGCGGAAGCGAGCGAGATGGCGCTCCTGCGTGAGCGCGTAGTTGCGGATCCAGGGCTCGAAGTCCTGCTGGGTGTGATCGGCGGTGCCGTCGAAGTACATCCGGCCGACCCGCTGCGGGAACAGCTCCAGGTAGGCTTGGGCGTAGACGGTCCCGTAGGAGTTGCCCGCGTAGATGACCTTGTCCTGGCCGAGTGCGGCGCGCAGGGCGTCGATGTCGTGCGCCACGTTCCATGCCGTTATCCCGCGCCAGGCCGATTTGGCCATTTTGCGGCAACTTGCCTGGTGGGCCGCGTTCTTGGCGGCGTGGGCGTCCCAGTCCTGCTTCGTCCTGGCCAGGAGCAGTCCGAAGATGGAGGCCCCGGGCTCCGCGCAGCTCACTCTCTTGCCGCCCGCGGGCTCCGACATCCCGCGCGGATCGATGGCGATGACGTCGAAGCTCCTCTGCAACTCATCAAGCAGGTTCGGCAGCTCCGCCGGAGCATCGGGCTGGCTTTTCCGCCTGAGCATCGACGTGCTGGTGCCGGGCCCTCCGAAGTTGACGATCAGCGGCCCGATGCTCTTGCCCGTCGCGGGCAGTTTGGCCACGTGCACCGAGGTTCTGGGCCCGCCAGGATCGGCCCAGTCCACGGGAACGACCAATTCGGCGCATCGCAGGCCGTCACCACAGTCTTTCCACACGAGGCCGTGGGCCTGCGCCGAGGCCAGCGCGATACCACCGAGCGGCACGGCGAGACAGGCCGCCAGGCACAGGGCGATGAGTCTGCGTCGGTTCATGGCAGCAACGATGCTGTACGGCGGTGGGCCGCACATCGGAGCCAGATCCGATCTTTGGGATTGGACCAGGGTCATACGGTGCGGGCGTATGTGGGCGGAGTATGACCCTGGTCTGACGGACCGTGCTCCGATTCGCCCCCGGCCGTTCCTCGATAACGTCGGGCTGTGAATCTGCTCGCCCGACGGCCTCCGCCCTGGCTGCTCATCCTGGCCGACACCGTGGTCGCGGTGCTGCTCGCGCTGGCGTCCACGGCGAGTCCGCCGGAACTGACCACGAACGCCGTGACCACCGTGCTCTGCTGGCTGCTCGCGGTGCCCGTGGCGGTGCGGCGGGTATGGCCGGAGCCCGCCTACTACGGTGCGCTCCTGATCGGCCTTGCCGTGCTGGCGCTGCAGAGCAACCGGCTGATGGCGACGGCCGTGGTGGCCCTGGCCATCTACCCGGTGGCGGCCGGCCGGCCGGTGTGGCGATCGGCGATCGCCCTGGTGTCGGGCCTGCTCGTCAACGGAGGGTCGCTGCTGGTCTCGATGCCGGGCCCAGCACGATATTCGAACGGCTGGCCCGACCCCGTCTTCATCCTCGGTACGGCCTGGCTGCTCCTCGCAGCGAGCTGGAGTCTTGGCACGGCGGCGCGCACCCGCCGCGAGTTCGCCGCCCGCGAGGCCAGGATGCAGGCCGAGAAGGCGGCGGCCGACGAACGCCTGCGGATCGCGCGCGAGCTGCACGACGTCGTCGCCCATTCGATGAGCATGATCACCGTCAAGGCGGGGGTGGCGGCCAAGGTCCTGGACAAGCACCCAGAGGAAGGGCGCAAGGCGTTGCGGGCCATCGAGGAGATCGGGCGTAGCTCGCTCGCGGAGATGCGCCATTTTCTCGGCGTGCTGCGCGCACCCGGCAGCGCGCCCGACAGCACACCGCTCCCCCGGCTCGCCGACCTGCCGTCCCTGGCGCGCCAGGCGGCGGAGGCCGGCGTGCAAGTCGATCTGTCGGTGGACGGAGCCGTGCCCGACAGCATGGCGCTGGCCGTTTACCGCATCGTCCAGGAGGCGATCACCAACGTCGTCAAGCACGCCGCTCCCGCCCACTGCCAGGCCAGCGTGTCGGTCGCCGATGGGAGGTTGCGGATCTCCGTGCTCGACGATGGGCCTGGGCAGAGGGTGCTGCCGGGGCGGCCGGGTGGGCACGGGCTGGCCGGAATGCGCGAACGGGCGCTGCTGTACGGCGGCACCTTCGAGGCCGGCCCGCTCCCGGGACGGGGGTTCGGCGTGCACGCGTCATGGGAGATCCCGTGACCCGCCTGGGAGTTCCACTCTCTCTCGACGGAGGGAGGGGGTGCGGCGCCGGACACCTTCCGGCGAGCGCGTGCGTGCGCGAACGGCAGGTCCATTCGACAGAGCGCCGCAGTGGCGCATGGATGATGGATGTACGTACGGCCGGCGTTCCGAGAAAGCATCGACGTGGTGCGAGCGGTAGGCGCGGATCGGTCATGATGGACGTGATGACGAGGATCACGAGCATGAGCCGGAGGAAGCGGAGTCGGCGGGTCCGGACAGGACGTCCGCGGACCGGGCCGGGCCTGCTCCGGGTGGGTGCGGCAGGGGGAGGCTCGTGATTCGGGTGCTCATCGCCGACGATCAGGCGCTCCTGCGCGGCAGTTTCCGCCTGCTGATCGACTCGGAGGACGATCTCACCGTGGTCGGAGAGGCGGCCGACGGGCGGGAGGCGGTGGCGCTCGCGCGTACAGAGTCACCCGACGTGGTGCTCATGGACGTCAGAATGCCCGAGATGGACGGCATCACCGCGACCGGGCAGATCGCCGCGGACACTCGGGTCCTCATCCTGACCACGTTCGACCTCGATGAATACGTCTATTCGGCGCTGCGCGCGGGCGCCAGCGGGTTCCTGCTCAAGGACGCGCCTCCGGACGACCTCCTGAAGGGGATCCGAGTGGTGGCCTCGGGTGAGACGCTGCTCGCGCCGACCGTCACCACCCGACTGATCACGGAGTTCGTACAGCGGCCGCCCCAGCAGCCCTTTCACGGGCTCGACACATTGACGGACCGGGAGCGCGAAGTGCTCACCCTCGTGGCCCACGGACTGTCCAATGCCGAGCTCAGCGTGCAGCTCCAGGTGAGTCCCGGGACCGTCAAGACGCATATCGGCCGTCTGCTGGCCAAGCTCAACGCCCGCGACCGCGCCCAGCTCGTCATCGCCGCCTACGAGGCCCGCCTGGTCACGCCGCGTTAGCCGACCGCGCGCCGTGACCGCCGGCGGCGTCAGCGCTCCACCACGCCGGCCCGCACACCGGGCATGCGAGGAAGGCATCGGGACCAGGACGCATGTCGTGGCCCGCGAGCCCGGGCATCTACACCCCCTCCTCGTTCACGCCGCCACCATCGGGGAGGTCCGGGATCTCGCCGAGCTGCCGCAGTCCTTCGGCCGGGGCGGAGGAGGAGATGGAGTAGCGGCCCAGGACGTTGAGGTGGGCGTGGCCCAGCGGGGACAGCCGGGCAGCGTCCTCATCCTTGACCGGGACGCCTTCGGCGTGCAGCCGGTCCACCGCGGCCGACAGATACTTCGAGTTCCACAGCGCGACCGCGTTGACGACCAGCCCCAACGCGGCTAGTTGGTCTTCTTGTCCTTCACGGTACGCCTTGCGGATCTGCCCGTTGCTGCCGTGGCAGATCTTACGGGCGAGCCGGTGCCGGGACTCCTGGACGGTGAGCTGCTTGTTCAGCTTGCGGCGGTAGGTGTCGTCGATCGGGTCCAAGATGGAAAGCAGGTGCAACGTCTTGTCGATCCGGCCGTACTCGGCGAACGCCTGCCCCAGCGGCGTCGGACGCCCGCTGCGGGCGAACATGCGCAGCAGGTCGTAGGCGCGGACCTGGTTGGTCACCAGCGACCCGGCAACCCGGGTCATATCCGACCACTGGGTGCAGATCTTCTGCCGGTTGATCTTGTTACGGGCGATCGCCTCCAACGGCCCGTAGTCGCCCGGGGTGTTGCTGCCGGGCACCTCCGAGCGCCAGAACCGCTGATCGCCCAGGTCGGCGAAGCGGGGCGCGAACCGGTAGCCGAGCATGGAGAAGATGCCGAATACTGTGTCCGAATCGGACGCCTGGTCGGTCGTGACGACCTCGGGCTGCGGACCGGCGTCGATGTTGATCAGGGTGTCGAGGATGTACAGCGAATCGCGCGGCGTCCCGGGCACGACCATCTGCCCGATCCCCATCACTTGATCATTGACTGCGTTCAAGAGCGTCAGGCCGCGCTTGTAGCCGAAGTACTCCGGCGAGGGGGCGGCGTTGATCGTCTGGACCGGGACGACGAACCGCAGCCCGTCGACCGAGGCCAGCAGCCCGCCGCCCCACAATCGGCACGCCGCGCTGGGCCTCGATCAGGATCGCGTTCGCCGCGGCGTGCGTCTCGGCCCGCACGTAGTTCTGGTCGACGTGCGAGAGCCGGCCGCGGGTCAGCGCCTCGTCCCCGTCCTTGATCACCGGGGTGAGGCCGACGTTGCAGGCCTCGCTGATCAGCAGAGCGACCAGGGATCGGGGCAGGTGGTGCATGCGCGTGGAGATGTCGGCCAGGTGCACATAGGCGTCCAGGAGTGCACCTCCAGCAGCAGTTCGGGCAGGTCGATGCGGGGCAGCATCGCCTGGCAGGCCGCACGTAGCCACTTCAACGACGGGCTCTCGCCCAGCGCGCCGAGCTTCTCCACCGACAAGCGGGCGTGTCCGTCAGACGGGGTGACCACACGGACCAGGGCGTCGTCGCCGGCTTCTTCGAGTCGGCCGGCCATCTGCCGCCACGCCGCGTCCAGCGCCAGCAGCTTGGCATCGAGGTGGGTCTCGACGGGGTCGGTGAGCGACAGGGAGGCGAGCACGTCCTCGCTGATCGCCTCCCACGCCTTGCCGTCCAGCAGGTGGGCGCGCGGGTCGGCCCACCGCAGCGACGGTGCGGCGAACACGTCGCGCACCTGGAGTGCCCGAAACAGCCCCTCGAGGACACAGACCACATAGGCGTCGCGATCCACCGCGCCTTCGGGCAGGTCGGGGTTGGCGAACACCGGCCGCTTCCAGGCCGCGGTCACCAGGGACGCGTCGATCTCCTTCGGGATGAGGGGCTTGCGGGAGACGTGCCGGCGCGTCAGCTCCGGCAGAGCGCGCACCGCGGCCAGGACCTTGCGGCCTCCGGCCGCCGCGCCCAGGGCCTTGGACTCGCCCAGCAGCTTCAAGAACGGCCGGACGGTGTTGTACTTGTCGACCAGCGCCGCGCGCAGGGCCGCCTCGGCCGCGCCGTCGTCGTCGGGGACGAGCTGGTCGACCTGTTCCAGCGCGGCCAGGACCTGCTCCTTGCTCGCCCCGGCTTCGGCGATGACGGCCGTCCACAGCGCCGCTGGGTCCAGGTCGGCGCCCGCCTCGGCGACCGGGTCGAGCTGCTCAACCAGCACCCGGCCCGCCCGGGACAGGAGCCTGGAGGCTTTCTCCAGCTTCGGCAGCATCGCCAGCCGGTCGCCCGAGGACTTGCGGCGCGCCGGCGAGATCAGCCGCGAGGCTATCAGCAGCGCGAACAGATCGAGGGCGTCGTCGATCGCCTCGGCCTCCAGTGACCGGGTCACCGCCAGCATCGTCGCGGTCTTCCTCGGCTCATGCAGACGGGCCAGCAGCGGCGCTTTGCTGCCTGCCCCGTACTTGGCGAGCGTCTTCAGTCGCCGGACCGGCACCTTGTCGATGCGCACCCGCCCCAGGCGGAACCGGGCGATGTCGTCCACCCGCTGCAGCGCCCGCGCCATCTCCGTGCCCGACTGCCTCTTGGGCGCCTGCCGCAGCCGCTCCAGCTCCGACATCCGCGCCCCGGGAGGAACCACCAGCAGCCCTGACAGCTCCCGCCGCAACGCCGCATCGGCGCGGTCTACCTGACGCGCCACCGTGGCATACAAACGCTCATCGGCCTGCTCACGGACGCTGGCTACCAGGCGTTCCAGCACCGTCACCCCCGGCAGCAACACCCGGTGCCTGCGCAGCCACGCCACCGACTGATCGAACAACGCCGTCGGCCCCTCGGCATGCGTCCACACCCGACCATGCAGGAACGTCCGGAACCACCTCGCCAGCACCCGCCCCTCCCACGGCTCGTGATCATCAAAGTCGCGGTAACCGTAAGCGTCCCGGATCATCCACGCGTGCTCATACGCCGTCTTCAGCCGCTCCCCGTACCTCTTCACCTGCGACGGATCGCCGATTCCCAACTGCGCGGCCAGATAGTCCACCACCGGCCACGGCACCGCCAGCGGATCCTCTAGGAACAGCCCCTTGTACCGGACCGTCCCGATCTGAACGGCCACGCCCAGGCGATGCGAGTCCTGGCGTGACTTCGCGATCACGTCCCGATCGAACGCGTCCAGGAAGAAGAACTTCTCCAGGTCCGACAGTGACGGCAGCTCATCGAACGCCGTATACGCCCTGACCTGGTCATCAGACAAAACCCCACCGGCATGGGCGACAACGGTAGACATGTCACTGATCACCGTCAAAGCGACGATCGCGCCAGATGCCCGGATCTCGAAGCTGGCCCGATCACACACCGAAGCCGGACGTCACACTTCGAGCAAGATCATTCTCAGCGCCAATGGCTGTTCCTGGGTTCCTCAACCCCGACGTCCCGCACGACTCGCTGTTCCCCCAGGTGGCGGCGGTGGCCCACCACTGCGGCGGCGGCACGACGGGAGCCGTGGCGCGGGCGGGCGTGCCCGCCGTGGCGGTGCCGGTCATGAACGACCAGCCGTTCTGGGCGTCGAGGCTGGCGGCGCTCGGCGTGGCGCCGCCGCCGATCCCGTTCCGCCGCCTGACGCCCGCCCGCCTGGCCGACGCCCTCACCGCCGCGCTCACCGAGCCCGGCTTCCGTCAACGGGCCGAGGCGCCGGCCGCGGGCGTGGCGGCCGAGGACGGCGCGGCGCCCGTCGTCACGGCGGTCAACCGCCTTCTCGGTGCCCGCTGACCGCGCCCCCCGAGCACCACGCCCAGGGCGACGACCAGCGCTCCCGCCACGTCGGCGAGACCCGCCTCGCCGAGGCCGAGGGCGACGGTCGTGAGCAACGCGCCCACCGGCACGAGCCCGGCGAACAGTCCCGCGCGGTCGGCGCCGAGCCGGCGCAGCGCGTCGTACCAGAGGAAGAAGGCCGCGGCCGTCACGACCGCGCCGAGGTAGACGAAACCGGCCGCTTCCCCGGCCGTCGGCAGCCGAAGCGCCGACGTGCCCTCCAGCAGGAGCCCCGCCATCAGCAGCATCGGCACCGACAGTGCCGCGGGATAGGCCGCGACCCGCAGCGGGCCGAGCTTGGGCAGCAAGGGCACGGCCAGCAGCGAGAAGGCCACCTCACCGGCGAGCGCGCCCAGCGACAGCAGCAGGCCCTTCACGCTTCCCGATCCGAGCCCGGCGGCGACCGCCGCGCCGAGCGCGACCACGAGGGCCGCGCCGACCGTGCGGAGCGCGGGACGCCGTCCTTCCGACAACGGTCCCACGAGCGCCATGACCAGCGGTACCGCGCCGATGACCGTGCCGATCATCGCGGGGCCCGCGTGCCTGGTGGCCTCGACGAGGAAGAGGTTGAACCCGGCGAGGCCGGTGCCGGCCAGCGCGAACAGCAGCAGCACGTCACGCGCGTTCAGCCGGACGCGGGGGAGCCGCTGACGACGGACGACGAACAGGAGGATCACCGCGGCGAGCGCGTAACGCAGGGCCTGGCCGGTGAAGACGGGGTAGGCGGCGACGGTCGCCGATACCGCGGTCGAGGTGCCGACGAGCAGCATCGCCGAGCCCGCGGCGAGGGGAGCGGAGAGCTTCACGCCGCGGACTCGGCGACCAGGACCTTGCGGGTGACGCGCTCGGCGATCGCCGCGACCAGCGTGCGGGGACGGCGCGGCGTCAGGTGCGCGCCCAGCGCGTTGCCGAACCCGGGGACGACGTAGCCGCGCCCGCGCTCCAGCGCCCGCAACGTGGCGCGCACGACCGGCTTCGGCGTGGTGAACGAGCCGGTGACGGCGGCGTTGCGGGTGCCGATGGCCTCGAAGAAGCCGGTCTCAACCGGGCCGGGGCACAGGGTGAGCACGCGGATGCCGCGCTTGCGGTACTCCTGGCGGAGAGCGAGACCGAAGTTCAGGACGAACGCCTTGGACGCTCCGTACACCGCGAAGTACGGCGAGGGCTGGAACCCGGCGTTCGAGGCCACGTTGATGACCGAGCCGCCGCCGCGCGCGAGCATGCCGGGCAGGAGTTCGTGGGTGAGGTCCACGAGGGCGACCACGTTGACCATCAACTGCTCGTGGTCACGCCCGGTCGAGATCTCCTCGAAGCGGCCGCACGTGCCGAAACCCGCGTTGTTGACCAGCAGGTCGACGTGCAGACCGCGGTCTGTCACCTGCTCGGCCACGCGCCGGGCGGCGTCGGGCCTCGCGAGGTCCTGGACCAGCACGTGGGCACGCACGCCGTGGTCGGCGACGAGGCGCTCGGCGAGCGCGGCCAGTCGGTCGCCCGAGCGGGCCACGAGGATCACGTCGTGTCCCTGGGCGGCGAGCTGGATGGCGAACTCGGCGCCGAGACCGGACGAGGCGCCGGTGACGAGAGCGGTGCGGTTCATGTCTTCCCCTTGGTGAGGTGGAGCAACTGAGAGCAGTATGTATCAATATTCAGAAAATCTGCAACACAGATGATGCAGTTAGCCTTCGAACTGCATCGATGCTGTAAGATTCTGCTGGTTAAGTGGGCTATACCGGAGGCATGATGAGTGACAAGACACTGCGCGCGGACGCGGAACGCAGCGTTCGCGTGATCCTGGAGGCGGCAGAACACGTGCTCGCCGCAGACCCGGGCGCGTCGATGGAACAGATCGCCGCCGAGGCGGGCGTGGCGCGCACGACCATCCACCGGCGCTTCGCCAACCGGCAGGCGCTCACCGACGCGCTCGCCACCTCAGCGGCCCGCCAGCTCGTCAAGGCCATCGACGACGGCAGGCCCGACACCGCGCCGCCCCTCGTCGCGATGCACAGGATCACCGCGAACGTGCTGGAGGTGAAGAGCGCCTGGGCCTTCGCCCTGGCCCTGCCCGCGGAGCCGGGCAGCGAGGCCTCGCTGTTGCAGCGCGACATCAACGACAGTTGCGCCCTCACCCTGCGCAGGGCCCAGAACGACGGGCTCATCGACGAGAAGGCCGACCTCGACTGGGTGCGCAGGGTCTACTACGCGCTCATCGGCGAATCGCTCCACGGCAACGCGGAAGGCGCCGACCCCGACACGCTCGCGGCGCGCATCATCGACACCCTCCTCCACGGCGCCGGGCCGCGGCCGTCCCGTTCCGCCCCCTAGACGGCCCGGTGCTCGGGTCGCCGTCACTGGGGGCAAAGTAGAGCGTTGACGCAGGTCGCGGCGCGTGAGGGCTGCGGCTCTCGACTCCGGATTTCGATCCAGGCGTTCGGGGATGAGTCCGGCGCCCAGTCCGGCGCCCCCTGCCCCGATAACGGTGGCGAGCACGTTTCCGCAGGTTGCGTTGCTCGCTAATGGTGCTTATGTCCACGCGTCTGGGAGCCTACAGTCACTCACAGCTACTTTGCGTCTGGTGTCACGGACCCGAGCGCCGGGCCAACACGCGTGCCGTACTGGCGGAGGAACTGGGCGTCGCCCCAGGCCCGGAGCGGCAGCGGGTGCACCAGCGGTTGCTGCACGCCGACAAGCACGCGTCGCGCGCGGCCGAGTCCTCCGCGCCCGCGCGATTCCCGCTCGACCTGGCCTGTTTCGTCGGCCGCGAGGCCGAGCTCGAACGGCTGGGCAGCGAGCGGGCTGCCGTCCGCGTGATCCACGGCCCGCCCGGGGGCAAGTCGTCGCTCGCGCTGCGCTGGGCGCACCTGAACCGCGAGCGCTACCCCGACGGCCAGCTCCACGCCGACCTGGGCGCCAGCGACGCCGCCGCGGTGCTGCCCAGGCTGCTCGGCGCGCTCGGCGTGCCCGACGGGGAGCTGCCGGTGAGCCTGGAGGAGCAGGCCGGGCTCTACCGCAGCGTGCTGTCCTCGCGCCGGGTCCTGGTCGTGCTCGACGACGCCCGCGACGCGGCCCAGGTCCGTCCGCTGCTCGCGGGCACGCAGGGTTGCCTGACGCTGATCATCAGCCGTTCGGACCTGTCCGGGCTGTCGGTGACGGCCGGCGCGTCCATGCTGCCTGGACGTGCTGCCCGAGGACGACGCGCGGCTGCTGCTGTCGGAACGGCTCGGCGCGTCCCGGCTGCGCGCCGAGCCGGACGCCGCCGAGCAGGCCATCCGCCGGTGCGGCCGGCTGCCGCTCGCGCTGGCGACCGTGGGCGCGCGGCTGTCGTGCAGGACCGACCTGTCGCTGTCCGACGCCGCCGATCTGGCGCGGCCGGGGCTGGAGCCGTTCGCGCACGAGGATCCGGCCATCGACCTGCGCGAGGTGCTCGGTCGCTCCTACCGCGACCTGCCCGAACCCGCCGCCCGGCTGTTCCGCCTGCTCGGCCGCGACTCGGGCGCCCATCTGCCGCTGGCGGCCGTGTCGAGCCTGGCGGCGCTGCCGGTGCCCGTGGCCAGGGAGACGGTCACCCGGCTCGACCACGCCAACCTGGTCGAGCTGCGCATGGGCGGTCGGCTGCGCCTGCACGACCTGCTGCGCGAGTACGCCGCCGAGCGCAGCCGTGACACAGACGACCAGCCCGTACGGCAGGCCGCCACGCGCCGCCTGCTCGACCACTACGTGCACACGGCGGCGGCGGCAAGCGCTGCCTGCCATCCGCACCGGGAGAACATGCCGCTGGATCCCCCGCGCTCCGGCGTGATCGTCCAGGCGTTCGCGGGTCCCGCCCAGGCCACCCGCTGGTTCGTCGCGGAGCCGCTGGTGCTGCCCGCGCTGCTCGCCGAGGCCGTCGCGGCCGGGCTGGACAGGCACGCCCGGCTGCTGGGGTGGGGGTTCTCCGAGTTCGGGCAGCGCCGGGGACCGTGGACGGAGATCCTCGACGTCCAGGAGGTCGCGCTCGGCGCGGCGGAACGCCTGGGCGACGGGCTGGCCGCGGCGCGTTGCCACAACAGCCTGGCCCGCGCGCACCTGCGGCTCGGCCACGACGGGGATGCCGTCACCCACTTCGAGCGGGCGCTGCGGCTGCACGCCGACTTCGACGAGCCGGTGCTGGAGGCGCACGTCCACCTGGGCCTGACGGTGCCGCTGAGCAGGATCAGGCCGGGGCGGGAGCTCGGGCACGCCGTACGGGCGATGGAACTGTTCAGGCAGGCGGGCGACGCCATCGGCAAGCCGCGGGCGCTGAACAACACCAGCTGGTGGCGGGCCAAGCGCGGGCGGACGAGTGCCACGAGCGTGCCGCCGACCTGCTGCAGAGCTGCGACGACCTGCACGCGGCCGCCGAGACGCTGGTCAGGCTCGGCGAGACGCAGGCGGAGGCGAGCAACGTGGAGGCGGCGTACGAGGCGTGGAAACGGGCGATCGAGTGCTACGAGGCCGTCGGCGACGCGAACGCCACGAAGATCAGGCAGCGGGCGCAGGCATTGAGAAACCGTTGAGAATCCACTGAGACCTTCGGCGCATGCTCCGGGCAACCGGCCAATCCCCACAAGGGAGGTTCCATGCGCACGATGTCCAGGTGGGCCGACCGGCTCCTGGAGAGAGTCGCCCCGCACGCCACCGCCCGTGCGACCGACTGCGAGTACCAGTGCTGCCGCGCGGACTACTGGAGGTACTGCTGCTACTACCCCAACGGCAACAGCTACTGCGGTTCCTGCATCACGAGCTACGACGCGCGGAAATGGTGCTGAAGTAACCCCAAGTAACCGGAGGTAGTCATGCCGTTCGCGGTAGCTCTCGTGGTCTTCGCCTGCGCGCTGTGCGCGGTGGACCTGATGTTGACCCTCGCGGTGGTCAGGCGGTTGCGTGACCACACCACGCGGATCGACGCACTCTACGCCGCCGTCGCGGGCGAGCTGGAGGCCAAACAGGAGAACAACGCTGTGTGAGCGGCGCCGCGGACCGACATGCCGTGACAACGGAGGAAGATTCGATGAAGACCCTGACCAACCTGGCCGACCGGATCCTGGAAAAGGTCGCCCCCCACGCCATCGCCCGCGCCACCGACTGCGGCTACTACTGCTGCGGTGCCACGTTCAACGGGGCGTACTGCTGCTTCTACCCCAACGGGAGCAGCCACTGCGGCGACTGCACGCGCCGCTATTGCTAGCGGTAAGCGGCCTCGCTGATTGATCTGGTGCCCGGCCGCCCCCTGCCGGGCACCCCCGTTACGGACCGGAGGTGTGCTGTGCCGTTCGTGATCGCCGTCGCGGTGCTTGTCGGCGTGCTGTGCCTGGTCGACCTGGCGATGACCCTCGCCGTGACCAGGCGGCTGAAGGAACACGTCAAGCTGATCGACGCCCTGGACGAGGTCGTGGAGATGGGCGGGCTGTTCGGGAAGGGTGGCCTGGCCGTAGGCGACCGTGTCGGCGACTTCGACGTGCGTACGGTGGACGGCGCCGTGGTGGCACGAGACAAGCTCCCCGACGACACGGTGGTCGCGTTCATCGCAGCCGAGTGCGCCACCTGCCGCAAGAAGCTGCCCGAACTCGTCTCCTGGGCATCTGGCCAGGACAGATCCCGGGTGCTCGTCGTGGTCGACGGGCACGGCGGCGGCCACGAGCAGATGGTCGGCAGCCTGTCCCCGGTGGCCCAGGTCGTGCTCGAGGACGGCGGCGGTGCCGTCAGCGCGGCGTTCGACGTCAACTCGTTCCCCAGCTTCTTCCTGGTCGGAGAGGGCGCGGTAACAGGAAGGGTGGGCGACGTCGCGCGGCTGCCCAGCGGGTCCGCGGCGTGATAGGCGGCAGGCGGGAGACCCCCGGGTTCAGCCACCTGGCCGCGGGCGCGGCGCGGGGTGCCGCGATGGTGTGCAGGGCGGCGCCCGCGCAGGTCATCGGCTACCTGGCCGTGACGCTGGTGGGCGCGGGCGCTCCGGTCGTGCTCGCCTGGCTGACCAAGGCCGTGCTCGACGGCATCGCCCGCGGAGAGGTCTCCGCGCTGCCGGGACAGGCCGTAGGGATCGCGATGATCACCACGCTGGCCGCGGCGGCCGCGCAGGCAGGGCAGTACCTGCGGGCCGAGGTCGACAGGCGGGTCTCGCTGCGGGCCAAGGACGAGCTGTTCACCGCGATCTGCGGTTTCACCGGCCTGGCGCCGTTCGAGAGCCCGGCCTTCCTGGACCGGTTGCGGATGGCGCAGCAGAGCGCGAGCAACCCCGGCAGGCTGATCGACACCGGGCTGTCAGCCGTGCGCAGCGCCATCACCGTAGCGGGCTTCGTGGGCTCGCTGCTGGTGATCAGCCCGCTGTTCACCGGGCTCGTGCTGCTGTCGGCGCTGCCCGCGTTTCTGATCGAGCTGCGGCTCTCGCGCAGCCGGGTGAACATGATGTGGCGGATCGGCCCGGTCGAGCGCAGGGAGATGTTCTACGCCCGGCTGATGTCGACCGCGGAGGCCGCCAAGGAGATCCGGCTGTTCGACCTGGGCTCGTTCCTGCGCGGGCGCATGCTGGGCGAGGTGCGCACCGCCAACGCCGCCCGCCGTTCGATGGACAGGCGCGAGTTCGCCGTGCAGGCCGGGCTGGCGAGCGCGGCGGCGGTGGTGGCGGGGATCGGCCTGGTCTGGGCGATCCTGGCGGCCGGGCAGGGCAGCCTGAGCGTCGGTGACGTGTCGATGTTCGTGGCCGCCGTGGCGGGCGTGCAGGGCGCGCTGAACACGGTGGTGTCGGCCGGCGTGATGGCGCACGAGCAGTTGCTGATCTTCCACCACCACATCAGGATTACCGGCGAGGGCCCGGGGCTGCCCGCCCCCGCCGAGCCCGCCGTACTGCCCGAGCTGCGGGGCGGGATCGAGCTGCGCGACGTGTGGTTCCGCTACAGCGACGAGCACCCGTGGGTGCTGCGCGGCGTCGACCTGTTCATCCCGCACGGGCAGACGGTCGCTCTCGTGGGGCGCAACGGCGCGGGCAAGAGCACACTGGTCAAGCTGCTGTGCCGCTTCTACGACCCGACCCGGGGCTCTATCCTGTGGGACGGCGTCGACATCCGCGATGTACCGCCCGAGTCGCTGCGTGCCAGGGTCGGCGCGGTGTTCCAGGACTTCGTCGCCTATGAGTTGACCGCCCGCGAGAACGTCGGCGTCGGCGACCTGACCGCCGCCCAGGATCACGTACGGCTGGAGCGCGCGGCCCGCGAGGCGGGGGTCCACGATGCGGTGTCGGCCCTGCCGTACGGCTATGACACGCTGCTCAGCCGCGATTTCGCGCCCGAGCAGGACGAGGAGGAGGACGGGGTGCTGCTGTCCGGCGGGCAGTGGCAGCGCCTGGCCCTGGCCAGGGCGTTCCTGCGCAGCGACAGGGACCTGATGATCCTCGACGAGCCGAGCGCGGGCCTGGACGCCGAGGCCGAGTACGAGGTGCACACCCAGCTCGCGCGCCTCAGGAGGGGCAGGACCAGCGTGGTGATCACGCACCGGCTCGGCTCGACTCGCGACGCCGACGCGATCGTGGTGCTGTCCGCCGGCGTCGTCACCGAGCGGGGCACGCACGCCGAACTCCTGGCCGCGGGCGGCACCTACGCGGGCCTGTACGGCCGCCAGGCCAGCGGCTACCGCGACGACCTGGCGGTCACGCCGTGACCGCCGTCGTCGCCATCGCCGCCCCGGCGCTGCTCGCGCTGGCCTGGCTGCGGCTGCGCTACCTGGTGGTGACCGTCGAGGGCAACAGCATGCTGCCCACCTACCAGCCAGGAGAGCGCGTCCTCGTACGGCGGGCCAGACCCACCCGCGTCCGCACCGGCCAGGTCGTCGTGCTGGCACGGATGGCGGACGAGGGTGAGACTCGGTGGATCATCAAACGCCTGGCAGCGGTCCCCGGCGACCCGATCCCCCGCGAGCAGATCCCCGCGCTCCGCGACGCGCCGGGAACTCAGGTGCCCGCCGGTCGCCTCGTCGTCGTGGGCGACAACCCCGCGCAGTCGTACGACTCCCGCGTGTCGGGGTACCTGAGGGCCGACCGCCTGCTCGGCGTGGTCCTGCGCAAGCTGACCCCGCGCTAGATCGCTGATGTGAAGTTTGGGTCAGTGGTCGTAGGCAGTCAGGACCGTTTCACGGGTGCGCCGGTGTTCCAGTTGTGCCAGATGGCGGCGTTGAGGGCGAGGATGCGTTGGCTGATGCGTGCCCAGAGGCCGTTCGGGTGGCGGGCGTTGTGGCGTTCGAGGCCGAGCTGGTTCTTCAGGGTCCAGATGATCGCCTCGATGCGCTGACGCAGCCAGCCGGGCAATGGCAGGGCAGGTGCGGGCTCGTCTTCGCGGGCCGGCCGGATCAGGAGATGGCCGAGATCGGCGGCGGCCTTCTCGATGCCGGCTCCGGCGAATCCCTTGTCGCACACGATCGGGCATGGCCCGTCGGCTATCTGGTGGACGTGTAGCAGGTGCAGGGCCTGCTTGCGTTCATCGAGCTCTTTGGGGTGGGCCAGGCTGAAGCCGGTCACCGCGCCGTCGGCGGTGGTGATCAGCATCAGCGTGGCGCCCCAGTAGAAGGCGTGGTGGGACTTGTCCATGCCGTATCCGGCGATCTCACCCAGGTGTGATCTGTTGACCGTCACCCGCGAGGCGCCGCAGCGGATCGGGATACCGTCCATCAGTCGCAACGGCTCGTGCGTGCCAGGTCGGGATCTGGCGGGCCAGCCACAGCGCCGCCGCTGACATGGACGGCCCCAGGTCACGCAGTTGCCGGTTGTACTGCGACTGGGACGGCAGTCTGGGGAACAGGTGCCCGATCCGGCCGGCCGCCATCCGCATCCAGCGGCGTTCGTCATCACAGCGCAGCAGCACCTGCGCCACTGCCACGACCACCGCCTCGGCCGGGGTCAGCACCGGCGGCCGGCCTCGCCCGCGAGGCCGGCCCCGCGAAGGCATCACGTGATCGTCCAGATGCACATAGAGTGCGGTCAGAAGGGCGTACAAGTCGGTCTTCACACACCGACCATGGACGCCCTTCGTCACGCCTGCAGCCGATCACCAAATTTCACATCAGCGATCTAGACCTCAAGATCCAGTCTCCAAGGTGTCCACGCTCAAGGGGAAAGGCCCGTTTGTCTCGTTCGCGAAAAGTTTGGCCGCCTTGCGCAGGATGTCGCGCTCTTGCTCCAGTTCCCGGATCCGCGCCTTGAGCTGCTTGTTCTCCTCTTCCAGCACGTCGTCCGAGGGTAGGTGCCCGGCCGAGGTGTCCTTGCCGGGTCCGACCCGGCTGGCCGCTCGTTGCCCGCTTTCACCCTGAGCCTGCGCGGCGCGTACCCACACGCGCAGCGTCTCGCGGCTGACCCCGAGATCTCGCGCGATCGACGTGATCGTCCGGTCCGGCCTGGACAGTACCAACGCCACCGCGTCGGCCTTGAACTCGGGCGGGTAGTTCTTCATCACCATCAGGGACATCTCTTCCCCTGGACCTCAAGATCCAGTCTCCAAGGTGTCCACGCTCAAGGGGAAAGGCCCGAGTAAGTCCCAAGTCTGATCGGTGATTGGGCGGCGGGCCAGCCGGTTGCTCGGTTATGCCAGATGGCCCGCTGTTCTGGGCTCACGTGAACCCCTACGGCCGGTTCCGGCTGGACAGGGAAACCCGGCTCGACCTCACCGCGGCGTGAGCGGCCCTCTGGCGGATCAGCGCACTGGCGCTGGCGCCATCTTCTGCTTCCTCGGCCGCCACGCCTCCACCCGGGTGTGTGGGCCCGATTGTCGCCGAACCTCGCGCGGTGTTTGGATGGGAACCATGGCCCTCGACGAGCTGCGCGACCTCCTCATCCGCCATGCTCGACCTGATCTCGCCACTCCCATCGAGGATGTGCTGATCTTCAAGGCCGAACGCCCCCAGCCTCCGACACCGACGACCTACGGCAAGGTGCTGGCGCTCGTCGCCCAGGGCACGAAACGGTTCGCGCTGGGCGACCGCCTGTACGAGTACCACGAGGGGCAGTACCTCGTCGCCTCGATCGACCTGCCGGTGACCGCCCATTTCGCGAAGGCCGACGCCGAACGACCCGGGCTCGGGGTCGGGCTGACCCTGCATCCGGCGGCCATCGCGGAGGTGTTGCTGCAGGCGGGCCCGGACGATCTGCCGGAGCTCGGCGACGATGCGCCGCCCGGGCTGGCGGTCAGCACCGCCTCCGCCGAGCTGCTCGACGCGCTCGTCCGCCTGCTGCGCCTGCTCGACCGGCCCGGCGATATCACCGTCCTCGCGCCGCTGGTCAAACGGGAGATCCTGTGGCGGTTGATCACGGGCGAGCAGGGCGCGATCGTGCGCCAGTTCGGGCTTCCCGACAGCAGCCTCAGCCACGTCGCCCGCGCGGTGCAGTGGATCCGCGACCACTACGCGCAGCCCTTCGGCGTCGAGGACGTGGCCAGACTGGCGGGGATGAGCGTCTCGGCCTTCCACCGCAACTTCCACGCCGTCACCGCGATGAGCCCGATCCAGTTCCAGAAGCAGATCCGCCTCCAGCAGGCACGGCTCCAGCTCGCCGCGGCGCCGGGTGACGTCGCCGCCGTCAGCCGGCGCGTCGGCTACACCAGCCCGTCCCAGTTCAGCCGCGAGTATCGTCGCCAGTTCGGCGCGTCGCCGAGCCAGGACGCCAGGCGCCTCACTCCAGCACGCGATCGAGACGGATCGGCAGGGATCTCTGCCTGACGCCGGTGGCGTGCCAGACGGCGTTCGCGATCGAGGCGGCCGTGCCGACGTTGCCGATCTCGCCGGCGCCCTTGACGCCCATAGGGATGCCGGGCTCGTGGTCGGGCACGAAGCTGGCTTGGATGTCGGGCACGTCGGCGTGCGCGGCGATGTGGTAGCCGGCGAAGTCCGCGTTGACGTGCCGGCCGGAGACCGGATCGCGCAGGCCCTCTTCGTGCAACGCCATGGAGAGCCCGCCGATCATTCCGCCGACGACCTGGCTGCGGGCCATGAGCGGGTTGACCACCCGGCCCACCGCGAAGATCCCGAGCAGCCGCCGCACCCGCACCTCGCCCGTCATCGGATCGACGGTCACCTCGGTGAACACGGCGCTGAAGGCGTGCCGTTCCAGGGACGGCAACCCGCCGAGCGAGCTCGTGGTGTCGGCCGTGACCGTCCCGCGGCGGCCCTGGCCGCGTAGCTTCTCCGCGGCCTCGGTGATCGCCCAGCCCCAGGACGTGGTCCCCCGGGAACCGCCCGCGCCCCACGCGGGACCGAGGCCGCTGTCGGAGATCCGGAGCCGGATCCGGTCCGTGCCGACCGCCAGCGCGTCGGCGGCGATCGCGGTCAGCGCGGTGCGCGCGCCGGTGCCGAGGTCGGTGGCGCCGACGGCGACCGTGAAGGTCCCGTCCTCCTCGGCGGTGATCGTGGCCGAGGAGGGGAAGGCCCCGGCGCTGAAGGACGTCGCGGCCAGCCCCGTGCCAACCAGCAGAGGCCCCTTCCGCCGCGTCCGCGGCCGGTGATCGCGGGTGTCCCAGCCGAACCTGCGTGCGCCTTCACGCAGGCACGCGACCAGATTGCGGCTGCTGAACGGCAGGCCGGACACAGGACCGACCTTCGGCTCGTTGCGCAGCCGCAGTTCCAGCGGATCCATGCCCAGCTGCTCGGCCAGCTCGTCCATGGCGGATTCGAGGGCGAACGACCCGGGCGCGGCGCCCGGTCCCCGCATCGAGTACGGCGGCAGGATGTCGAGCGGCACCGCGCTGAGCCGGGTCCGGATCGCGCGGGCCGCGTAGAGCGTCTTGGTGAGCTCGGTGCAGCCCTCCAGGTACTCCACCAGCGGCGAGATCTCGAACGCCGCCTCGTGGTGGATCGCCCGCAGCCGGCCGTCCGCGTCGGCGCCGATCCGGATCAGCTGGTCGGTCGCGGGCCGCATCGCGGTCGCCAGGAACACCTGGGCGCGGGTGAGCGTGACCCGCACTGGCCGGCCGAACAGCCGCGCGGCCATCGCGGCCAGGATCAGCTGCGGACCGCAGAGTCCCTTGGAGCCGAAGCCGCCGCCGACGTGCTCGGTGCGGACGCGTACCAGTTCCGGGCTCAAGGAGAACAGCGTGGCCAGGGTGCGGGCCACGGAGAACGGTCCCTGGTTGGAGTCGATCGCCTCCAGGTGCTCGCCCTCCCACCACGCGGTCGCCGAGTGCGGCTCCATGGCGCTGCAGTGCTCCTCGGGGGTGCGGTACCGCTCCTCGACCACCACCTTGGACGCGGCGAGCTCCGCCTCCACGTCGCCGACGTCCACGGGCTCGTCGAAGATCGTCACCGCTGGACGGCTCGCCGGGTGGTCGGCGGTGAAGGCCGTGTCGTGCGGCTCCTCGTCGTAGGTCACCGGCAGCGCCTCGGCCGCTGCCTGGGCCTGTTCGAGCGTCTCGGCCACGACGAGCGCGACGGGCCGTCCGGCGAAGGGGATCACCTCGTCCTGCAACAGCTGCAACTGGCCGTCCGGGCCGAAGAAGCCGCCCGCCGCCGGGTCGAGACGAGGCGCGTTCCGGTGGTCGATCACACCCAGCACGCCGGGCATGCCCTGGACGGCGGAGACGTCGATGTCCCTGATGCGGCCCCGCGACACGGTGGCCAGCACGACCACGCCGAAGGCCAGGCCAGGCACCGGCACGTCGGCGGCGTAGCGGGCGGCGCCGGTGACCTTGGCCCGGCCCTCGATCCGCGGCCGCGCGACCCCGACCGCGTTCTTCATGGCAGGAGCTCCTTCAGGACGGTCTCGATGAGATTGCCGGCCAGCCTCACCTTGTAGCCGTTGCCTGGCAGCGGTTCGGCGGCGGCCAGTTCGGCGTCCGCGGCGGCCCGGAACGCCTCGGGCGTGAGGGGAGCGTCCGACAGGAAAGCCTCGGCGGTGCGGGCGCGCCAGGGCCGCGAGGCGACCCCGCCGAGAGCGATGCGCACCGAGCCGTCGTCCGGGTCGAGCGCCGCCGCGACGGAGACGGTGGCGAAGGCGTAGGACGCGCGCTCGCGGACCTTCCGGTAGCGCGAGCGCGGGGACACCGCGCTCCCGGGCAGGGCCACCGCGGTGATCAACGCGCCAGGCGGCAGCGCCGTTTCGCGGTCCGGCGTGTCCCCGACGGGCGGGTAGAACTCCGCCAGCGGGAGCTCCCCGGAGCCGTCGAGCGTCTCGTAACGCACGACCGCGTCGAACGCCAGCATCGCGACCGCCATGTCGGAGGGATGGGTGGCCACGCAGCTCGGCGTCCAGCCGAGGACGGCGTGGTTGTGGTGCTCCCCGGCGATCGCGGGACAGCCGGAGCCGGGGACGCGCTTGTTGCACACCTGCGCGGCGAAGTAGGCGCAC
Organism: Nonomuraea sp. NPDC047529; assembly: GCF_040642995.1. Taxonomy (NCBI): domain Bacteria; kingdom Bacillati; phylum Actinomycetota; class Actinomycetes; order Streptosporangiales; family Streptosporangiaceae; genus Nonomuraea; species Nonomuraea sp. NPDC047529. The sequence goes on from NZ_JBEYTJ010000032.1 coordinate 58,767, forward strand.
CGGGTCCGCTGGAGCAGGTTGCCGCCCACCGTGGCCATGTTGCGGAGCTGGCCGGACGCGCCGGCCAGCACCGCCTGGCTCAGCGCTGGGTAGCGCCGCCGTACCTCGGGGTGGGCGGCGAGGTCGCTGTTGGTCGTCGTGGCGCCGACGACCAGCCCGCCGTCCGGGGCCTCGGCGACGCCGGCGAGCGGCAGCCGCCGTATGTCGACCAGCCTCGTGGGAGCCTCCACCCCGGCCTTCATCAGATCGACGAGATTGGTGCCGCCGCCCAGGTACCGGGCGCCGCCGCCGGCTGCGATCAACGCTTGACGGACGTCCGTCGCGCGTTCGTAGGCGAACTCCCTCATCCCGCGATCTCCTTCCGGGCGACCGTCTCCAGCACGGCCCGGACGATGGACGGGTAGGCGCCGCAGCGGCACAGGTTGCCGCTCATCCGCTCCCGCACCTCCGCCGTGTCCAGCACCGACGGGGGGCCGTCCGGGGACACGTCGGCGGTGACCGCGCTGGGCCAGCCCGCCGCGTGTTCGGCCAGCATCCCGGCCGCCGAGCAGAGCTGCCCGGACGTGCAGTATCCGCACTGGAAGCCGTCGAGCCCGATGAACGCCCGCTGCAGCGGCAGCAGCTCGCCGTCACCGGCCAGCCCTTCGACGGTCGTGACCTCGGCGTCCTCGGCGGCCACCGCCAGCGTGAGGCAGGAGACCATCCGCCGGCCGTCGAGGAGCACGGTGCACGCGCCGCACTGGCCGTGGTCACAGCCCTTCTTGGGGCCGGTGTGGCCGACGTCCTCGCGCAACGCGTCCAGCAGCGTCGTGCGGTTGTCGACGTCCAGCCGGTGCGGCACGCCGTTGACCTGGAGCGAGATCACGCTGCGGTGATGGTTCGTCATCGTCCTCCTTCTCTCGGGGCTAGGTAATCAGTCCCGCGCCGGGCGGACGATCCCCGAAGCTCGCGCGTCCTTGCCCATTCCTGCTCACGAGGCGGGCGGCTCTCGGCGGCGATCAGCGCGGCCAGGACGGCCACCACGACGACCGGCCCGACCGGCGGCGGGAGAACCGCGGCGACCGGCGCCGCGGCCAGGACGACGCAGGCGGCGACCAGTCGCCGGCGGCCGAGCGTGCGGTGCGTCCGGAGCCTGAACAGCAGATGTCCCACGAGGTAGAGCGCGACCCCGCCATGGAGCGCGAGCGCGGAGAACACACCCAAGTGCGCACCCTCGCCGGCGTGCGCGACCACGCCCTCGACGCCCAGAGCGGTGAGCAGAATCCCGGCGATCATGGGGAAGTGCCCGTAGGTGTAGGCCTCGACGGCCAGCATGACCTGCTCCTCGCCACGTACGCCGCGCAGCCTGCGCTCCGCCGCGCCCGCCACCACGTCGAAGTAGAGCCACCACAGGCACACCGCGACGGCGATGCCGAGGACGGCCGCCAGCAGCAGCCCCGCGCTGATGGGCCGTCCTGCGGCGCCGACGCCGACGGCGACGACCGACTCGCCGATGGCCAGGATCAGGAACAACCCGTGCCGCTCGGTCAGGTGCGTCGGGCTGCGCAGCCGCCAGTGACCGTTCCTGGCCGTGAGGTAGATGCCCGCCCAGTCCACCACCAGGGCGACCGCGAACAGCAGCACCTGCGTCCAGCTCCCCAGCGCCGTCCCGGACACCAGGAGCGCCGCGCTCGCCGTCATGGGCAGCCAGGTGATGGCGATCTGACGGCGCAGCCCGGTGTCACCGTCCGCGGCCACGGCGAAGACCATGAGATGCACCCACCGGACCACCAGGTAGGCGCCCACCAGCACGAAGGCGCCCGGTCCATCGGCCCACGCCTCCGGGATGGTCAGGCCGACCACGAACATCGCCGCCATCGCGACGACCATCCCGCCCCGCAGCAGACCGCCGTCCGCCCGGGAATGGTTGCCCAGCCAGGTGTAGCCGGACCAGGTGCCCCACAGCAGCGCCAGCATCAGCAGCCCCCGGAACACGCCGTCGGCGTCGCGCTCGCGTGCCATGGAGCCGGTGAGCTGCGTGATCGCGAAGACGTAGACGAGGTCGAAGAACAGTTCGAAGGGCGTCGCCCGGTGGTCCTCGCCGACCGGCGAAGTCTTCTGCCGCATCTAATCGAGGGCCAGGGCCGCGACACGGGGCCGGCGGCAGAAGTAGACGAACGCGGGCGGCACGTTGGCCCACACCGTCCGGCTGACCACGACCTCCTCGAACAGCCCGTCCAGGGATCGCCGTAACCGTCGCGCCGGCGGCGTCCATCGCGTGTGCGCGTACGCGAACGTGGTGAACGCGCCGTGCGGGGCGAGGGCGCCGGTGAGGGCGTCGAGCAGGTCGTGCTGGCGGTTCGCGGTGAACGCCGCCCAGGGCAGTCCGCTCACGATGACGTCCGCGCGGTGGTGGCCGCGCGCCGCGAGCACCTCGCCCAGGTCCCGGGCGTCGGCCACGGCGACGTCGATCCGGGGGTACCGGGTGGCGAGACGCCGCGCGAAGCGCTCGTTGACCTCGACGGCCAGGTGATGGCCACGGCCGCCGAGCCGGCGCTGGATCGCCGCGGTGAACGCGCCCGTGCCCGGACCGACCTCGACGACCAGCGGGTCAGCGTCACGTGTGACAGGCGCGGTGATCAGGTCGGCCAGCGGCTCGCCGCTCGGCGCGACCGCGCCGACGGTGAAGGGGGCGCGTGCGAACTCGTGCAGGAACGCGGCGCGGTCGTGGGCGCTCACCGGACGGCTCCGGGAGACGTGCCCAGCACCCGGGCGAGCCAGTCGTTCCTGGTACGCCGGGCCGCGACCGAGACCCGAGCCCCGGGGCACAGCGCGTCGAAGCCGTGGAAACCGCCCGCCCAGACGTGCAGCTCCGCCTGGCCGCCCGCGGCCCAGATCCGGGTGGCGAACGCGACGTCCTCGTCGCGGAACACCTCGGCCGTCCCGGCGTCGACGTAGGTGGTCGGCAGGCCGGACAGGTCGTCGGCGATCGCGGGCGACAGGTAGCCGGACACCTCGCCGCGGCCGATGACCGATCGCCAGCCGAACGCGTTCATCTCGCGGGTCCAGACCCCGGGCGCGCCGGAGTACTGGCGGCTTGAGACGGTGTCGTTGCGGTGATCGAGCATGGGACAGATCAGCACCTGCCCGGCGATCGGCGGCCCGCCCCGGTCACGGGCCATCAAGGTGAGCCCGGCGGCCAGGCCACCGCCGGCGCTGACCCCCGCCACGACGATCCGGCTCGGGTCGATGCCCAGCTCATCGGCGTGCTCGGCGACCCAGAGCAGGCCCTGGTAACAGTCCTCGACCGGGATCGTGCCGGTGGCCTCCGGCGCCAGCCGGTAGTCCACGGAGACGACGGCGGCACCGAACAGGTCGAGCCAGTCCAGGGGGATGTCGATCTGCGAGAAGCGGTCTCCCATGACCATGCCGCCGCCGTGGACCCAGTAGACGCACGGGGCCGGCGCGTGACCGGTCCTGGCCGGGGTGAAGATCGACATGGGGACGGGCGCGGTGATCTCGCGGTGGCCGGCGGCGCGGCCCTGGAGGATGACGTCGATTGGCGTGGACGGCAGTCTGCGCAGCTCGGTGAGCACCTCCGCGTCGAGCTCGGGCATGGGAGGCAGGTCGGCGAGGAACGCGCGCAGTTCGGGGTCGAGGCCGGGACGGGGCATGGTGGTCTCCTCGTTCACAGGGCGGCCTTGCCGCCGACGGGAATCTCGTCGGCGTATCGCGGCTGCCCGGCCAGCAGCGGCTGGAGGGCGGCGGCGAACGTCTGTGCCTGCTCGGTCGCGAAGAACCTGGCGTGGGCCTCCTGGCTGACCCAGCCCTCGGTGACGTAAACGGTGTCCGGGTCGCCGGCCGAGCGGCCGACCAGGAAGACACGGCAGTCGTCGTTCGGCAGGGACGGCGCGTCGAGCAGGGCGGCGATCAGGTCGTCGCCCCGGCCGGGCTGCGCGGTCATGGCGGCGTGGAAGCCGTGGCCGATGGTCATGGGATCACTCCTCACGGGTGGATCTGTCGCAGCCCACTGTCGGCGCCGCCCGGCCGGCGCCACATCAGTCATCCGACTCCCGCCTTGAGCGCCCATGGCGGCCGATGACCTAACTGCTGATGCGGTTAGGTCATTTGACAGATGCGCGGCTCGGGCGTGTGCCCGACAATCGACACGTGACGAGTCCTTCAGAGCCGCCGGCCGTCCTGCGCATGCGGGAGGTCCGGGACCGGGCGCTGTTCGACCCGGACGACGGTGCGGTCACGCCCTCGAACCGGGCCGAGCTCAAAGCGGTCGCACACCTGCTGAACGTGCTGCTGGCCAGCCTGGTCGTGTCCTCGTTGCAGTACGAGCAGCACGCCCTGCTCGTCCGCGGGCCGTCGCATCGAGCGGTCGCGGAGTTCCTCCACGGCTGCGCCGACCGTGACCGCGCCGGCGCGCGGCTGCTCGCGACCCGCATCGCTCAGCTCGGGTTCGCCGCCGACCACGACCCACGGCACCTGCCGGCGCGGTCGCGCATCACCTTCCAGGCGTTCCAGGACGGCGATCTCACCGGCATCGTGACGCAGGACCTCGTGGGGGCGCGGATCCTCGTCCAGTCGTTGCAGGAGGCGGTGCGCTGGGTCGGGGCCGACGACCCCACCACCCGGCGCCTGCTGGAGCGGCTGCTGGAGCAGAAGGAGGCACAGGCCGACGAGCTCAGCGCGGGGCTTCGGAATCCGGGGAGAGAGCATCCCTGAGCCCGGCGCGGGAGGCGACGCCGAGCTTGGGGAAGATGCGGTACAGGTGCGCGCCCACCGTCCGGTGCGAGAGGTACAGCCGCTCGGCGATCTGTTTGTTGGTCAGGCCGCTCGCCGCCAGCTCGGCGATCTGCAACTCCTGCGCGGTCAGGGCGGCCGGGCCGCCTGCCGAGGCCTCGGCCGTCCGGTGTCCGGCGGCGCGCAGCTCGTTCTGCGCACGCTCGACCCAGGGCCCGGCGGCCATCGCGGCGAAGCCGTCGCGGGCGATGAGCAAGTGCCGGCGCGCCTGCGACGCCGACCTGTCACGACGCAGCCTCTCGCCGAGGACGAGCCGGACGCGGGAGGCGTCCCACAGCCACCGTTCCGCCACGTGGCCCGACAACAGCGACTCCAGCCGCTCCCTCGTCCCGTCGTCGTCGGACACGAGGAACTCCGCCGCTGCCTGGACCAGCGTCATCCGGGTCGACAACGCGGCCACGTCGGCGGCCCGCATCGCCTCGACGTGCGCCCTGGCCTCGACCATCCGCCCTGTCCGCACCGCCGCCTCGACGAGGTCGAGCATGACCCACGTGCAGTGAGGCACGTACGCGGCGAGGGCGCCGGGCGGGCTCATCGCGGCCGCGTGGTGGAAGGCCGCGCCGAAGTCCCCCTGTCCCAGCGCAGCCAGGGCACGCGGGTGCTGGGCGAACAGCGCCGCGGCCGTCACACCGCGGGGGAGCGCCCAGTGGGTGATCTCGTCGGCGAGCGCGTACGCCTCCTCGACGCGTCCCCGTCCGGCGGCGAGGATCGCCCTGTTGTACAGGAAGTACCACGCGAAGAAGGAGAAACCGCTGGTCTCGCAGACCTGCTGGCCCTCGCCGGCCAGCTCCTCGGCCTCGTCCCATCGGCCGACGAGAAAGTCGTCCAGGCACAGGTGCATGAGGGCGCCGAGGTGCCGCCGGGGCGCGCCTCCGTCCCGTCCCTGCTGGACCAGCCGCCACGAGGACTCGCGGCAGTCACCCAGCCGATCCAGATAGACCGAGGCCGTGCCGACCCGCACGATCCGCGTGGGGTCGGTCTCGTCCGCCATGGTGTCGAGGATGCGCCGGCTGCTCGCCAGCGCCGACGCCCCCGTGCGGACCGGGTCCGGGAAGGTCCTGCTCGCCAGCGACAACACGTCGGGCGGTCGCGGCTCCAGCCGCTCCAACACCCGGTAGAACGGCTCCCAGTATTCCGGAGCGCTGCCGTACCAGGACAACAGCATCAACGTGTGCATGGCCTCGACGAGCGCGGGATCCTCCGCCCGGTAGCCGTGCTCGGCGGTCTCGATGGCGCCGAGCAGGAGTCGGTGGGCGGTGGCGACGTCGCCGTCCCCGTTGAGCATCAGGAACGCGGCCGCGTTGGCCGCGTGAAGCGAGCCAGTGGAATCCGGAGCCGCCCGCCGCGCGTCGGTCAGGAGCGTCTTCGCGTCGTCGATGGCCCCGCTCGCCTCCGCGCCGATGTACGCGGCCTCGGACAGCCGACGCCCTCGATCGGCGCTCGTCACGCTCAACTCGGCCGCCCGGATCAGCGCGGCGACCGCGGCTAACGCGTCACCGCGCAGCATGATGCGATGCGCCGAGCCCTCCAGCAGCGCCGCCACCGTCTCGTCCGGGCCGACGGCGGCCGCGGCCAGATGCCACGCACGACGTTCCTGGTCACCCGGCAGGGCGCCGGCGAGGGCGACATGCGCGGTCCGGCGCTCTTCGTGCGTGGACCCCGCCACGATCGCCGACCTGATCAGCGGGTGCCGGAACGCGATCCGCGCCGTGGCGTCGTCCACGCGTACCAACTGCGCTCGCTCGGCGGGGGCGAGGTCGGACAGCCCGGCCTCATTCGCCGAGGCAACCCTGAGCACCCGGACGTCGCCGGTGCCCTCGAACGCGGCCAGCAACAGCATTCTCCGGGTCGATGCCGGCAGATCGGCGATCCGCGCGGCGAACATCGCCTGGAGCCGGTCGCTGAGCGGGACCACCTCCGAGTGCGCCACCGCGGGATGCGGCGCGCCCAGCAACGTCGAAGGCAGTTCCGTCAAGGCCAGCGGATTGCCCTGTGCCAGATCGAGCAGCCGATTCCTGATCCGTACCGGCATGTCCGGGAAGTGGACGTCGACCAGTTGCCCTGCCGCCGCTCGATCCAAGGGCTGGACGGCCATCTCGGTCAACCCGCGAGGCGCCGCGGAACTCACTGCGCCCGTCCTGGCGGAGAACAGCAGGGCGGCCCCGACCCCCTGCAGCCGGCGGGCGACGAATCCCAGCACGACGGCGCTGGCCCGGTCGATCCATTGAACGTCGTCCACCAGAAGGGCGAGCGGTGTCTCAGCGGCGACCCTCTTGGCGAGCAGGAGTGCGGCGTTGCAGACCAGGAGCGCGTCTGTGGGCGCGCCGATGCCGAACCCCAACGCCACCGACAATGCCTCTCGAAGCTGCGGCGGCAGGTGCTGGATGTCGGCTTCGACCGGCAGGAGCAGCTGATTGAGGCAGGAGTAACTGACGTTGGCTTCGAACTCTGACCCCGACGCTCGCAGCACGCGCATTCCCGCCGTGACTGCCAGCTCGGCCGCAGCGGCCATGAGAGCGGACTTGCCGATGCCGGGGTCACCCCACATCAGCCGCGCGTCGCCATGCCGCCGAGCCGCGTCGAGAAAGCTAGACAGCTGTTCGAGCTCGGCACGGCGGCCGAATAGTGCATTACTGGCCACGGATACCTCACTGCGTCGGTCAGTGCCTCACCACTTCCGGATACAGGCTGCTGCGAGCATAGCCGTCACGTGATCACCCGCAGGCGCTGCTTCCGCCTCTCCGCTGAGGAGAGCGGGATTGAGCAAGAGATCGCCACTATCGAGCAAGTCCGCCGCGCCTCACCCCTATGGGCAGACGCGCCCCTACTGGGCTGTGAGTTGACCGTATCTGTGACCGTAATCGAGATCACCATATGGGGAACGCGTCACCGCGAACCCGAGACGGGTGGCGCGCCTCTGCGCTCAGCCTCTTCGAGGGCCGGCCTGGTCGGCGAATCGCCGCTGCTCTCGGCGTCACCGGGCATGAGGGCTCCACCGTAATCGTCGGCAACGGCCTGCCCCTGCAACGCGAGGCGGCCTGGAACGCGCCACTCCGTGGTCGACGCGCACGCCCGGCCGGACATGTCGCAGGCGTGGGACAACGGCACCACCGTGGCCGCCGGGCCTACAACGGCTTCGCCGAGTGGCTGCACTTCGGCCAGCGCCGGGTGATCGCCGACAACGACCCCATCGAGCGGGAGAAGGCGATGAAGTTCAACTCCCTGCTCACCAACTGCGTAATCTTCCACAACACGCTCGACCTCGCCGACGTGGTCCGGCAGTTGCAGGCCGAGGGATGGAAGATTGACCCCGAGGACCTGGCCGAGGTCTCCCCCTACCTGACCGAGCACATCATGAGGTTCGGCGGGTACTCCACCCACGAGCTCGCCATCACGCCCGAGGCGTACGAGCCCCGCCTGGACATCGACTTCGCCAGGCTGCGTGACGCGGCCTGACCCGTCCGGCGCCAGACCGCAGACAGCCCTGGGCCCACGGCCTCCACGATCGCCTCCACACGTGCGGTGCCAGGGGCGCGGCAGCCGGCGTCGTTGAGGTGGAGGTGATCGTCTGAGTCGTAGGCGGGGTCGAGCCGGTCGCGGTCGGCGGGTGAGGCGGTGACGCGGTCGAGATCCACCACCGCGTCGAACGGGGCGGAGGCGCGGATCCAGGCGTTGATGGCCTCGCGCTCGGCCTCACTGCGGGCGGTGTAGTAGGCCGATCCCTTGACCGGCATCCAGCGACATGGGACGCGCCGACGTTGTGCGCCGGATGGCGGGTGCGCGAGGTCGCGGTGCACATGTCGATGGGATTGCCGCCCGGACGTCTCCGCGGCCAGGCGAGCGACCGGTAGGCCGCCGCCTGAGCAACAAAGGGTCCTGGATCGGGGCAGGTCAGCTGGGCTGACCGGTCGGCATGATGGTGACCTGCTGAAGGTTCGCCCGCGGCGGAAGGCTCGCCAGGAACCCGATCGTCTGGGCGATGTCCTGCGGCGTCAGCCACTCCAGCGTCTGCTTGGAGCCCTCCAGCCACTCCAGCGCCCCCTGGTCGGTGACGTGGTTCTGCAGCTCGGTTCCGACGATGCCCGGCTCGATCGCCGAGACGCGCACCTTCTTCGGACCCAGTTCGACCCGCAGGTGGCGGGAGAGATGGGTGACGTACGCCTTGGTGGCGGAGTAGACGGCGAAGTTCGGGAAGATGTTCTGGGCCGCGATCGACGAGGTGTTGATCAGGTCGGCCACCCCGCGCTCGGCGGCGGCCCTCACCAGCTGAGAGGTGAAGGCGGCGATGGCGTTCATGAGCCCGGTGATGTTGAGGTCGATCTGGCGCTGCCACTGGTCGGTGGCCAGCTCCTCGATCGGGGCGGGAAGCATGACGCCCGCGTTGTTGAAGAGCAGGTCAGCGTCGCCCAGCTCGGCCGCCACGCGGTCGGCGGCCGTCCGTACCGCTGCGGCGTCGGTGACGTCGACGGCCAGGGCCAGCGCCTGGCCCCCGGCCTTGTCGATCCGGGCGACCAGGTCGTCCAGCCGGTCAGCGCGCCGGGCCAGGACGGCCACGCGGGCGCCCAGCTCGGCCAGGTGCTCGGCGGAGGCCTCACCGATGCCGCTGGAGGCGCCGGTGATGACCGCGACGCGGCCGGTGAGGGGACGAGGAGAGGTCTGCGTGGTCATGGTGCGCACCTTTCGAGACGGGAGGAGTGCGGCCGATCGCCGCCGGCTCCTGAACCAGGACACCACTCGCCCGGCCCCTCACGGGCCCCGAAATTCGCCCTGACCAGGCAGGTCTTGGCGAGGCTGGTACTGACAGGGCTACCCGGGCGACGGCAGGGCATGCCCGGCTCGGCCAGACTGGAGACATGGACCGAAGCAGCGAGATCGCCGACTTCCTGCGCTCACGGCGTGGCGGGATCACCCCGGAGGGGGCCGGGCTGCCCGCCGACGGGCGCATCCGCCGGGTGTCCGGGCTGCGCCGCGACGAGGTGGCCCGCCTGGCCGGGGTCAGCACCGAGTACTACACCCGCCTTGAGCAGGGCCGCGGCGGCTCCCCGTCACCCGAGGTGATCGAGGCGCTCGCCCGGGCCCTGCAGCTCAACCCGTCCGAACGCGAGTATCTCACCAACCTGCTGGCCAGCCCCGCCACCGCCCGCCGAGCCCCGGCCGGACCGCAGCGGGTCAGGCCCGGCCTGCATCTGATGCTGCACACGCTCGACCACGTGCCCGCCTTCATCCTGGGCCGTCGCACCGACGTCTTGGCCGCCAACCGCCTGGCCCGCGAGGTGCTGACCGACTTCGACGCCCTGCCCGCGCCCCGGCGGAACCTGGCCCTGTTCTACCTGCTGGACCCCCAGGCCCGCGAGAAGGTCGGGGACTGGGAGCGGATCGCGGCCGAGACCGTCGCCGTGCTCCGCCTGGAGGCCGGCCGTCACCCCAACGACCGCCGGCTCGCCGACCTCGTGGGCGAGCTCACCCTGAAGTCACCCGAGTTCTCCACCTGGTGGAACGACCATCGCGTGCTGCGCCGCACCCACGGCGCCAAGTCCTACCACCATCCCCTCGTCGGCGACCTCCACTTCGCCTACGAGTCCTTCCAGGCGCCCGGCGACGACGACCAGACCCTGTGCGTCTACAACGTCGAGCCGGGCTCCGAAACCGAGCAAGCGCTCCGGCTCCTCACCAGTTGGACGGCGCCCCAGCAGACCCACGAGCCCCACACCCCGCCCACAGGAGCCTTGTAACCACTCGCGCCCAAAGCCCGAGCACGGTTCACGATGATGGGCTACATGGGGATCGCCATGCCGCCGCTGGTCGGGCGGGTCTGGCGTGGGGGTTGGTCGCCGTGGCGGTGACCTGGTGACGGCTTCGTACGGCGAGGTGAAGTCCTACCGCTGTCCCGGAAGGCATCCCTGTAGTCCCGGGGAAATTTTGGTCGGATTTCGCTGACCTGCACTGATGTCTGTTCGCTTGCGGTGTGGGCCATGAGCGATGAGAGGCCGGAGTTCGGGTACGGCCAGGGCCGGCGGCCGCTGTGAAGCGAGCGGGATCGCGACGCCGAGCGGGTCCGTGACATCCTGCGTGGTGCCGGGCTGGTGGAGTTCGGCGACACCAGCCCCGGGTTCCTGGTCGAGGGTGGCCGGGCGAGTACGCCCTTCCTGGTGGCCTACGCCGGTCCGGGCCGAGATGCGGCCATGGAAGTGGCCACCTACAGCCGAGCCCTGACTGGGGCGGGGCTGCGGGTTGAGCCCGACGCCGATGATGATCAGACGCTGCGGGTGTGGTTTCCTGCATGAGCGCGGTGGCCCTTGGGCCGGGCGAAGGGCGAAGAGGTCGAGGACGGCCGCTGGGGCCTGCACGCGGCCACGCGCGCTCCAGCATCTGGCCCAAGCCGGACGCACCGCGCCGAACTGCAGGCCAAGTCTCGCCACCAGCACCTGGCCAGCCTCGGCCGCGCGCGGGCCTGGTATTTGCCCTGGTGGGTCAGCAGCACTCGCCGGTTGACGTCACCGGCGGCGTACAGCCATCCGTCACCGATCGGCGTTCCGTCCTCCCCGACCACGCGCAGCGTGTCGTCCACCATGAGCCAGGCGCCCGGCGTCAGGCCGACTGCGCCGAGACCGATGTCCTGGGTGTTCGGTGTCCGGCCGATCGGCCACCAGAACCTCGTCGGCCTCGACCTGCTCGTCGTTGGTCATCGTGATGTGCGCTGTTCCGGCCTGGTCGCGGTGCCCCGATGCGGCTTCCGCGCCGGGGCGTACCGACACGCCAGTCTCCCGCAACGACTCGGTGACCCGCTCGCCGGCGAACGGCTCGGCCTGCGGCAGCACACCGTCACGGGCCAGCATCGTCACCGAGGAGCCCAGGGCGGCGAAGGCGGTGGCCATCTCCTACGCCACCACGCCACCACCGATGATCGCGAGCCGGCGGGGGACCGTGCTTGCGGCGGCCGCCTCCCGGCTGGTCCACGGCGCGGCGTCGCGCAAACCGGGAACGTCCGGCAGCAGCGCGCCGCTTCCGGTCGGCGATGACCACCGCATGCCGGGCCGTCAAGGTGATCGGGACGCCAACGTTGGCGGACACGATCCGGCCCTGGCCACGGTGCAGAGAGATCCCGGCCGAATCGAGCCAGCCGACCTGACCGTCATCCTTCCGATGCGATGCGAAGGAATCCCGCCGGTGCAGCACCGCGGCCGCGTCGAGACCGCCGGTCACCGCCCCGCGCGCTCCCGGCATCTGACGCGCCGCCCGCAACGCCGCCGCGCTGCGCAGCAATGCCTTGGTCGGCGTACAGGCCCAGTAGGAGCATTCCCCACCGACGAGCTCGCGCTCGACGACAGCGGCGCTCAGCCCCCCGCACCACCTGGTCGGCGACGTTCTCCCCGACCGGGCCGGCCCCGATGACGACGACGTCGTCAGTGTTGTCCTGGCCGCCGTCCTGGAGTTCCAGCGCGACATGATCAGCGAGAACACCCGCGAAGGCGTCGCCGCCAAGACCCTCGGCCGCCCCGCCGCCATCGACCACGACAAGGCCACCACCATCGTCGAGGAGTACCGGCAGGGCGCCGCCATCAAGGCCCTGGCCCGCAAGCACCAAGTCGCCCACAAGACCATCCGCCGCGTCCTGGACGCCGCCGGCGCCCGCAACATGCCCGACCAGCTCGACGCGCCGCCGACCAACACCGGTGAGCAGTATCGCGTGCCCGCATCGGACCCAGACGCGACCCTCGATCTGCCGGGACTGCCCGCCGATCACCTGCGTACCACTGGTGATGAAACCGTCCGCCAGGCTCTCGCTTCCGGGCGGACCATCCGCCGCGGCCGCGGCTACTCGGTCCGCATCACGGCCCCGCTCACACGCCATCGCGCCGCGCTGGAGCAGAGCGCCGCCCTTGCTGAGGCCAGCCCGACCGAGCGCAAGGCGTATCGCGTGTACGCCGCCCGTGTCACAGCCGTTCTGGTCATCCGACTGCATCCATCATGACCTGCGAAAACCCTTCGGCGAGACGCGTTTGAACGGAAAGTCACGGCAGGCCGCTCAACGCTGCTCTGCTAACGGGACTTTTCGTTCGGATGCTCGTCGTGCCCCGAAGCACGGTGCCCAGGGCGTCCGGAGCGTGGGATTCACCTGATCCAGACGGCCTGGGCCCGGCTGTGGCCTGCCCGTACAATGGCGACGGCTACCGCTCAGCGGGCGAAGCGGGCTGGGTCTGGACGGCCGGTCCACGCAGCCGCGACGCTTCTGCATTGTGATCGTCGCGTTGATTGGCGAGCGGTGTCTATGCCGAAGTGCGTGGCCGGGCTTCCGGTTCGGTATGCACTTGAACTCTCGAGAGTCTGACTTGACTGGCGAGGCAAGCAGCGCGCCAAACCGCCCCCGCTGTCCGGTCGTGGATGTACCGGATGCGTGCCGAAGAGCACGGGACGACCACCAACTCGGCCATTCTCGCGTCTCAAGAGAGGGGGCAAGAACCGAGAAGCCACAGGTCAGATGGGGTGTGAAGTGGCTAGGGTGCCCGGGGCTCGAACCCGGAACCTACGGATTAGAAGTCCGATGCTCTTGACTCCTCCGCCGAGTCGCCGGCATCCGGGGCTTCTGGCTGATCGGATACGCGCGGGGATTGTTGCTGGCGTAGGAGGGCGTGGGCGACGGCGGCGGCTGTGACGGCCTCTTCGCGTTGCTGCTGGGCGGTTTTCAGGGCGTTGGCGAGGTCGTTGAGTTCGGTGCGCAGTCGTTCGGTCTCGCTCAGGGACGCGGTTCTGGATTGGTCGGCGAGGGTGCGGGCTTGTTCGGCCACGGCGGCCGCGGTGACCGCTTGTTCGCGCTGCTGACGTTCGACGATCAGCGCCTCTCGTAGCCGGTCGGCTTCCGCCGCGTGCGCTGCGGCGGTGCCGCGGGCTTGGTCGCGTTCCTGCTCGGCCCTGCGGGTCTGGACTTCCTGCTCCTGGAGGTGGCGGCGAAGGTCGGTGAGGTCGTGCTGCTGGACAGTGGCCTGGCGTTCCAGGTCTGCGATACGGGCGGTCGCCGCGGTGTGCAGCTCGGTCAGTTCGGCGGTTCGGTGGCGGGCGGTGTCACGGTGCTGCTCGGCCTGGCGTTGCCGGCCAATTGCTTCGGTGGCGCGTTGCTCGGCCTGAGAACGTGCGTTCCGGTGTTCGCCCACCTGGCGCCAGGCGTCCTGCTCGCGTTCCTCGGCGCGGTCGCGGGCGGTCTCCGCCTGTTTCTGCGCCTGTTCGGCGGCGGCGACATGGGCGGCGGCGGTGTTGGCGATCGTCGTGGCGCGCTGATCTGCCGCCGCGGCTCGCTGGTCGGCCGCTGCTGCGGCGGCGCGGGCCTCCTCGGCTGCCTGCTCCGCGGCCTGGACCTGTGCCAGAGCGCCACTGCTCAGCTCGGTCAACTGGGCGCTCAACGCAGCCTGGGCAGCCTGCCACTGCTCGCCGGCGGCCAGCAGCGGGCCGAGGAGACCTTGGGCGCGCAGCAGCGCGTTCGCCACTGGTGCGGCATGGGAGGCGGTACGTGCCCGGTAGGCGGCGGCCCGGCAGGCGTCGCTGCAGTACTTGGCGCGGCTGCTACGTCCGGGGAGGGCGTTGGCACAACCGGGCCCGGCGCATCGCAGTTCCTCGGCCGTCTCCATCGTCTCGTCGTGGAGGGGCAGCTCGTCGCCCTCGGCTGATGAGTCGGCTGCCGCAAGTTCCTGGTCGTCTGCCACAGTCAGCCAGACTAGCGTTCGTTGCGAACGAACGCACGTGTTACGTGCGAACGCAAACGCAAATGTCTTCAAGCCTAGCTCGTGATAACCTTCCTTATCGCGGGTCAGAATGTGGCGCCCGGATCGGTGCCGGAGTGGGCGGGGGACAGGCGTGCACGACGAGCGGGAGACTTTGCCGACACCGGCCGCGCAGGAGCGGCCGCCGATCTTCGCGCCTCCAGAGAATGCGGCGGAAACCGGCGGGCACACCGCAGCCGACTACACCCTCAGCGCGGCCACCCAAGCCCGAATCGCCGACGGCGTCCCAGCCAACACCCGCCGCGCCTACGCCCGCCAGTGGACCCTCTTCACCGCCTGGTGCGCCGAGCACGGCCGCACCGCGCTGCCCGCCACCGCACACACCCTGGCCGAATACACCTCCCAGCTGTGCGAGGCCGGCCAGGCGCCGGCCAGCATCGAGCAAGCCATCGCCGCCGTGCGCACCATGCACCGCCTGGCCGGACACACCGGACGGCCCGCCACCGAATCCGCCCGCCTCGCCCTGCGCGCCTACAAACGCCAGCGCGCCGAATCCGGCGGCCGCGGCCAGCGCGAGGCCCCGCCCATCACCATCGACGCGCTGCGCGCCATGGTCTCCGCCTGCGACCTGACCACCGCGATCGGGCGACGCGACCGGCTGCTGCTCGTGCTCGGCCTGGCCCTGATGGGCCGCCGCAGCGAGCTCGTCGCCCTCACGCGGGAGGACGTGCGCGAGGTCGCCGACGGCCTCGAGGTGACCATCCGCACCTCCAAGACCGATAAAGACTCGACAGGCGAGACCATCGCCATCCCGCGCGGCACGCACCCGCTCACCGACCCGGTCGCCGCCTGGCGCGATTGGCTCGACGATCTGGGCCAGGCCGGACAAACCACCGGAAGGCTGCTGCGCCGGGTCAATCGGCACGGTGGCCTCGGCCCCTCGCTCGGCGCCGACGCGGTCAACACGATCGTCCGCCACCTGGCCGTACGCGCGAACGTGCCCTACGCCGACACCGTCACCGCGCACAGCCTGCGCGCCGGCGGCGCCACCGTCGCCTACGCCGCCGGCGTCCCGGTCGCGGTCATCGCCAAGCATGGCCGCTGGGCGCCCGCCTCACCGGTGGTGTTGCGGTACATCAGGGCCGTGGACCGCTGGCGGGACAACGCCATGCGCAATGTGGGCCTCTGACCAGCCGGCTTTGCGGGGCCCCGGCACCGCGGCCGAGCAGGCGCGAGCCGAGACCCGCGCGGCTCGCGACACCCCGGCCGCCGCCGCTTCGAGGACGAACGCGACCGGCTACGAACGCAGGACGACCAGGCCCGCCTGGGCCAGGCCACGGCCGAAACCCGCCTGGAGACGGCCGAGCGCGAACTGCAGATCCTGTGTTACCAGCTCGCCGCCGCTCAGGCGGCCACCGGGCTGGTCGTGCCGCCGCCGGCCGACGTCGAGGGATGGCCCGGCGTGCGGCTGCCTGGTGGCACCTTCGGTGCTGTCACCCGTCAGGCCGCCCGTTGCAGACTCCGCTGATGCCCTTCGGTCAGGTTCATGAGGTCTGTTCACCGCAGGGCCGGCGAATCCGAGACCGCAACAGTGGCCGCGAGCCCTCCGGCGGCAGCAACCCCACTCGGGTGGCGACCGCGGGGTGCCGGTAGGAATCGTGTCATGAGCCCCGAACGGCGTTGAGCTGCAGAGAGCTGCAAGGCCGAGGTTGGCCTGAAGGCCGACACAGGCGTCCTTCCCAAGTCGGAGATCGTCGGTGGGGAATCAGGGTTCCCGTAGGGGACAACTCCGACGCCGTACCCCCCTCTCGTGTCGGATCTTGATACGGCGGAGGCCGAGAGCCGGACTCCGTGAATCGGAGGAGCAACGTGAAGGGAAGACGCGCCGGCGCGGCCGTCGTGGCCTGCTTGACCGTGTCGTTGCAGGCAACGCCCGCCGTGACCGCCACCGCGGCGGCAGACGCGAGCCCGAGCGGCCGGCCGAGTTTGCAGGCGATGCTGGACAAGGTCGTCGCAGGCGGTGCGGTCGCCGCGATCGCCGAGGTTCGCGACGGGGACAGGACCTGGCGAGCCGCCGGCGGCAAGGCGAAGATGAACCATGCTCAGCCGGCCCCGGTGGACGGGCGCTTCCGGGCCGGGAGCGTGACCAAGTCGTTCACGGCGACCGCGGTGCTTCAACTGGTGGGAGAGGGAAAGCTGCACCTGTCCGACAGTGTGGAGCAGTGGCTGCCGGAGCTCGTGGACAAGGGCGCCGACATCACGATCAGGCACCTCCTCCAGAACACCAGCGGCCTTCCCGAGTACTCGACGGGCCTGATGGACGAGGCAGGCATCCCCAAGGAGCGCTACCGCACCTGGTCGGCACGCGAACTGGTGGAAAGAGCGGAGAAGCTCCCGCGCGACTTCCCGCCCGGGTCTGAGTACAGGTACTCCAACACCAACTACATCGTGCTCGGCATGCTGATCGAGAGGGTCACCGGCAGGCCGTACGCGACAGAGATCAGAGAGCGGATCCTGCGGCCGCTCGGCCTGCGGCACACCCGCCTGCCGGGAGCCTCACCGGAGGTGTACGGCCCGCACGCCCACGGCTATGTGCCGGTCACCAGGGGTGGCGAGGTCGCCCCCGTTGACGTCACACGGTTCAATCCCACGATGGCCGGCGCGGCGGGCGAGATCATCTCCACCACCGGGGACATCAACCGGTTCTACCGCGCCCTGTTCCAGGGCAAACTGCTCCGCCCTGATCTGCTGAAGGAGATGAAGGATCCCGGCACGACCGAGGGGTACGGGCTGGGGCTGGAGCTGGCGCCTCTTCCCTGCGGCACTGCGTTCGGCCACGGCGGCGGCGCCCCGGGCTATCTCACGGTGGCGTTCAACTCGGCCGACGGTTCGCGACAGGTCACATTGTCGATCACCCCGTTCTCCGGCGACCCTCACCAGGCGGCCATGACCCTGCTGACCTCTGCGTTGTGCCCTTAGAGAGCATCAAGGCTGAGGTCTTGGCGGTGAAGGTGGTGGGTTACTCCCGCCACTGCCGCTCCTGGCGGTCCAACTGCCGTGATCGGGATATCTCGCGGCACAGCCCCAGGCGCGCCCACCGTCACCCCCCAGAGCGGGGACAGTCACATGACTCGGGCTCTGAAACTCTCCAGTGCCCTCGCCGCCGCGGCCGCCGTCGAGCCACCTTCACCAGGTTGGTCGCGCCTTAGCCGCTGCGGTTGGCGGGGACTTCGAAGATGAGTCCGAGACCTTCCTCTTCGTCCCAATCTTCGCCAACCTGGACGAAGCCGAAGCCGGCGATCGTGGCCAGGGACGCCGCATTGTCGGGACTGATCGTCGCCCGTACGGTCTTGACCTCCAGTTCGGCCGCCGCCCGACGCAACAGCTCGATCAGGATGGCTCGGCCGTAGCCCTGGCGGCGGAAGTCAGGGGCGACGGCGTAGCCGATCTCCACCATGCCCGCCTCATCGGGCGGTCCGTGAAACCCGGCATGACCGATGACGACACCTTCAGGTCCGGTCACCGCCTGCCGCGCCATCCACCGCGCGTGGCGGGGATCGGCGGCCATCTGGTCGATCCGAACCTGCCACAGCCACCGCGCTCTATCTGTCACGAAGTACTCGGTCAGCGCGACCCCAGCCGTGTCGCTGGCCGCGGGCAGATCCCCATCGAGCAGAGCGGACATCGCAGCGCTCGACAGCTCGACAAAGCGCACCTGCTTCGAACTGGTGGGGAACGATGTGTGCCGATCGGCCTCATCTGTCACGTGCGGATGATCGCACAAACGTCCGACAGACGCCCAACGAATTTCGGACGGTGACCGGGCAAGATCGGCTCCGGCGGGGGTGCGGGCCGGGCCGCCGGTCGGTGAGAAGACCGGGCTGCGGCCGGCGAGCACGGCTCGAGACGAACCTGAACGTGGAGACCAACTCTGTCGATTCCCGCGGTGCCTCGCTCATCGGGTTCGGCATCACCCGGTTGTTGAACTTCGACCTCATCACCCGGTTCAAGCAGATCAACGTGATGAAGGTGCACCTGCCCCCACCGCACTGCTGATGGTCAACGTGCGGGAACCCTCTTGCCGCAACTCAAGCGCGGGGTCCTAGATTTCCCCTGCGAGGCGCTGTTACTTGGGGCGGTCAGAGCGAAGGACTCCGTGTCGGGGGTCGCGCTCGCGGCCGCCATCCCGGCCTTGGCCGCCATCGGCGGCGCGCACACCCCTGGACACGCGCCGCCGCCATGGTCAACGCCGACGGAACCGTCGTGCGCTCCACCGGCGTCACCAACGTCCGCAAGATCAGCACGGGCGAGTACTGCATCGAGCTCGACGCGGACATCAACGCCGCCAAGACCGTGCCCGTCGCCACCCCGCGTTCGCCATCCATCTGGGAAGCCGCGATCTTCATCGACAACAACACATCCAAGTGCGGGGACCGTTGCTTGTGCGGTCGCCTTCTCTGGCATGCCGCCGAATCGGAATGGCGTGTCGGCAACAGCGGATCGCGGGGAAGGGTGGACCAACCCGACGGTCCGGCTCGGGCTCGATCCTGGGCAGGTCCTCCAGCCAGGCCCGCACGGTGTCGACGGCATCGGGCGAGGGGGGCCATCAGGAGCAGCCCTCTTCGCTGGCCCGGCCCTCGTGGGCATCGGCGTCCGGCGGGGTTTCGGTCCGAGGCCGCCCGCACCCTCAAGCTCGGCCGCTCCACTGCCGGCCCGGCGCTGAGCAGCGGCCCTGTTCTCGCGCGGCGCGTTTCTGCCGGGTTCCGGGGCCCGAAGCTGAACGTCGAGACGATCCTGTGCCCGGCCCGCCGCGGGCGTTAGGCGTCTCGGCTCACGATGCCGTAGTCGACCTGGGTGAAGAAGCCCAGGAACTCCGCGAGGGTCAGGCGGAACGTGCCGGTGTCCGTCGCCGCGTCGAGCTTCTTGTCCAGGTTGGGGGAGTTCTTGTGGTGGGGGTTGATCAGGGTGATGGTCGACGCCCGGGTGTCGAGCGTGGACAGGGCGGTGGCCATGGCCGCGAGGTTGTTCAGCGACCCGCCGCGCGCCGGGTTGGTCTCGTAATCGGGAGCCGGCCAGTTCCCGGCAGGCTGGAGATCCACGGCGCCGATCATGTAGGCGTGCCGGGCGAACAGGTACGGCTGCGACGCGGGCATGCTCACCGGCGGCGCCAGCGCGGCGAGGAGCTTGACGACCCGGCTCGCCCATGGGGCCTCTGACCGGCGGGGGAGCAGGTCCTTGATGACGGCGGCGCACGCGTCCTGGAACTTCGCGTCGGATTCCAACGGGGTGAGGCCCTCTTCGCCCGCCTTTATGGCGGTTTCTAGCTTCTCGACGATGACGGCGAGATGCGGGTCGAGGCGCTCGAAGTCGTCGAGCCGGGCATCGCCGAGCTGCTTCCGGAACAGGTCGACCAGTTGCCCGCCGACGTCGCGCCAGCTGATGGCCGCGGTGGGGATCGCCAGGCAGGGCGAGGGGTTCGCGGCTTGATGACCGACCATGAGCAGCAGGTTGAACAGCTCCGAGCTGGGCCGGTCGAGGGAGCCGGGTGGGCGGGAGATCGACTTGTTCAGATTCGTCACCTGGACCGAGCCGCTCCGCCGGAAGCGGTGGCCGTACAGGCAGGAGAGGATGGCGTGACTGGCGACGCTGCCGTTGCTGATGGCGACGTAGCCGTTGACGTCCTCGTCGGAGGATTCCTTGTCGGCGAAGAGGCCGTGGGCGCCGGCCAGGACGGCGTACGCGCGCTCGACGATCGGGACCCACATGGCGGTCCGCAATTTGTAGGACTTTTCCAGGTACTCGTTGCCCGGATCGTCGTCGGCGCCGAGCGTCCTGCGCCGCCGGTGGACGGGGCCTCCGATCTGGACCCGGGCGCGGGCCCCCAGGAGGGCGTTCTGGTTGCTGTGCGGGAAGATCAGGGTGTCCAGCTTGACCTGCTGGGGCACGCGGAACTCCTGGTTCTTGTCCTTGATCGTGCGGGTGAAGGTGACCACGTACGTGTCGTCGTCCTTCTTGACCATCCGCCGGATGTGGTCGGGGTCATGCTGGGCGATGGCACCGAGCAGCGACAGCAGGAAACAGTCGCCGAGCTCGCCCTGGCGTACGTCGTCGGGGCTCGGGCCGCCCCCGAGCCAGAGCTCGTTCTTGGCCGTCAAGGTGACCGTCGTCGGCAGGTTCACGCCGGAGACGTCGTTCATGGTCTCCAGCACCTCGTCCGAGGGATGGGTGTACAGGTTGCCAGGCTTCGCGGGCGTGGGCACGTCGATCATGCGACCGTCCTTGGTCGCGAAGACGTTCGGCGGCCCGAGCACGATCGCCTTGCCGACGGCGCCCGGCGCCGCCTCCTTGTCCAGGCTGGGCGACGCCTGTAGCGAAAACTCGTCGATGGTCACCTCGAACGCGGCGGAGATGTCGAAATAGTCCGGCTCCGCGTGCTTCGACATCGCCTCCACGTACGTGTCGACCATCTGCGTGAACACCGGCTGGATCACGACGTCCGGGAGCGTGTTCAGGACCTTCTCCCGATCCGCCTCCGTGCACTCGGCCCACAGTCGCAGCAGCTTCGGCCAATCGCCCAGTCTCCCCTCCGTGGCGAAGTACAGGACGGCCTCCTCGGCCACCGCCTGGGCGAGACGCGGCCGTAGGATGATCTTCTGGAGCTCTTCCGGGGTTTTGACGCCGATCAGCTTGACCAGGTCGGCCGCCTTCGCGACGACGGTCTCGACGACGACGGTCTCGGTGCGCTTGGTCTTGGTCAGCGGCTCGATCGTGCTGAGCGGCTCCTGGCCGATGACCTGTGCCTGGTGGACGACGAACGCGGTCTCCTCGACGACCGCCACCGTGCCCTCATCGTCGCTGTCCTGATCCTCCGCCCTGACCTGGGCGCCGCCGGGCTGGACCTGATCGCCGGCCCCGCGCTCCGGGGACGGCCACCGGCGCGTCGACTTCCGCTTCGGCCGCTGGTTGAACTGCTTCATCGGTTCACTCCTGTCAACGCGGCCAGAAGGAGGGGAAGGCATCGCAAGAATCCATCGCGTCCCAGCCCGCGTCAATACGGATCGTGTGCAGGATCGGGGACGTGAACGCCGCGACTGTGGTCCTCCGGTGGCCGGCGTTCGGCTGCGCTGATCACGGGGACGGCTGTCGCACTAAAAGGCGATGGGCCGCTCGGACAGCCAGCGAGAAGCGAGATCGGTGACGATCGCTCCGCCGCGGTCGTTCAGGTGCACGTGGTCGACGAGGAGGTCGCGCCCGCCATGGCGGGCGATCTCGTCCCAGCTGCGCCCGAGCAGGTAATGCTGGGCGGCGATGGCGAAGGCCAGCGGGAAACTGAAGGCGTACGGCTGTCGTCCGCCCTGTGTCCGCAGGTGGTCGGCCATGCGCTCATGCACGGGCAGGTACTGGACCTGTGCTCGGTGCGCGATTTCCTTGATCGCGGCGTTGTATCCGGCGAGCGATCGGTTGATCGTGGTGTCCAGGTTCTCGCCGAGTGGCGGCAGGGACATCACGGCGATCCGCGCGGCGGTGCGGGCCTGGATGCGGGCGATGATCGCGCCGAGGTTGGCTCGGTAGCGCTCCAGCGCCACGCCGTCGCGGACGTCGTTGGTGCCGATCAGGAGCAGGACCGCGGCCGGCCGGCATGCCAGGATGTCGGTGTCGAGGCGCTGGAGCAGGTCGGCGGTGGTGTTGCCGTTGATGCCCGCGTTGACGAACTCGTATGCGCGGTGCTCGGGCCGTGCGCGCAGGGCCGCCACCCAGTCCGCGCCGAGCGTGCCTTGGGTCATGCTGGCGCCGGCCGCGACCACGCGGGGGCGCTCGCCCGGCGGGCCCTGAGCGCACAGGTCGGCCGGAGGGTTGTCGGGCGGGCGGAGGAAGGTGAGATAGGCCACGGCGCCGGTGCCGGTGAGCACGACGGACACCAGCAGGATCACGGAGATGACGATCCGTCTTCTCATGGTCAGTACCCCAGGCTGATGCTGTGGCCGACGGTGGCAGGCTCGGCGAGTGCGGCAAGGATGGCGTGGGCCAGGTCGGCGCGGGCGATGGTGATGCCGCGGCGCACGTTGCGGTCGATGGCGGTGCGGTAGGGGCGGCGCTCGCCGTCGGTCAGGCGCGGAGGCCGCATGATGGTCCAGTCCAGACCGCTGGAGAGGACGGCCTCGTCGGTGCGGGCGAAGTCGGCGAATCCTTCTCGCAGAAGACGGCGTAGCAGGGGTTTGACCAGGGCTCGGTTCAGCGGTCCGTCGCCCTCGTCGACGATGTGCCCGCCGGCGGTGACGACGATCAGGCGGCGGGTCGCGGTGGCTCGCATCGCCGTCATGATCGCGCGGGCGCCGTCGGCGCACACCGACCCGCCCGCGCCCGGCCTGGGCCCCAGGGTGGACACCACGGCGTCCTGGCCGGTCACGCCGGCGCCGATCGCGTTGGCGTCCGTCAGTTCAGCGGTCACCACGTCGAGCCCGGGGCGGTCCGGCCGGCGCAGCCGGGTCGGATCGCGGACGATCGCGGTGACGTGGTGGCCGGCGGCGAGTGCCTGGTCGAGCAGCTGCTGTCCGGTGCCACCGGTAGCGCCGAAAAGGGCAAGTTTCATCAGGGACTCCTGGTTAGTAAACGCTCGTTAACTGGTAGAGTGACGTTAGCGAGCGTTTACTAACTACGTCAAGTTGCGAAGGAGCAGCAATGGGCACCAGGGACGCGATCCTCGACGCGGCCGCCACGGTCATGGCGGAGCAGGGCCTGGCCAACGTGACCACGCGACAGATCGCCCGCACCGCCGGGTTCACCGAGGCCGCCCTCTACAAGCACTTCACCAACAAGGCCGACCTGCTGGTCGCGGTGATGCGCGAACGCTCACCCGGCTTCGGCCGGCTGGCCGAGGTGCTGCACGGCAAGGCCGGAACCGGGGACGTCGTGGACAACCTCACCGCCATCGCCACGGCGGCGATCACCTTCTACAGCGGCGGTTTCCCCATGTTCGCCTCGATGTTCGCCGACCCCGCCACCCTTGCCGCCCACAAGGCCGAGATCCGGCGCAAGGACGTCGGCCCCCACAAGGTCAACGAAGCGATCGCCGCGTACCTGCGCGCCGAACAACAACAGGGCCGCCTGAATCCGGACGCGGACGTCCAGGCCGCCGCCGGTCTCCTGGTCGGCGCCTGTTTCCAGCATGCCTTCCTCGGCCACATGTCCACCCCCGCACACTCCGACACCCACGAGGCGGCCGCGGCTTTCGCCCGCACCCTGTACGAGTCCCTCGCCCCCTGAGATCGGGCGCTGGGACAACCCGATCTTGGGGCGCCCAGGACGTGTGGGCCGCCGCTCAGCGCTGTCGAGCAGGGAGTCCGATGGCACTGGGCCCTCCCGCTCGGGTCCGTGAGATCGCCCTCGTGCAGAGAACGCCGCCGGCGGACCGTCCACTTGAGGAAGGAGGCGATCGCGGTTGATGGCCCATGGGATCGACCAGTCCGGGCGCCGACCTCAACCCAGCGGCCTGGACGCGATGCGCGTGAGTCGGCGCCTAACGTTCGCCCGGAGTGACAACGCCGGATTCGTACGCCAGTACCACCGCCTGGACCCGGTCGCGCAGCCCGAGCTTCGTCAGGATGCGCCCCACGTGGGTCTTGATCGTGGTCTCCGACAGGAACAACTCGACTCCGATCTCGGCGTTGGACGCGCCTCCGGCCAGGCTGAGGAAGACTTCACGCTCACGCTCCGTGAGCACCTTGAGCACGGCCTCCGGGTCGGTGTCGGCCTTGGCGACGAGCCGCCCGATGAGCCGGCGGGTCGTGGCGGGCGCGATGATCGAGTCACCCCGGTGCACGTGCCGGATCGCAGCGATGATCTCCTCACCTGGCGCGTCCTTCAGCATGAACCCGCTCGCACCGGCGCGCAGCGCGGCCAGGGCGTGCTCGTCGAGATCGAACGTGGTCAGCACCAGCACCTTCGGCGGGTCGTCCAGCCGCTGGATCTCCCTGGTGGCGAGGACACCGTCCATCCGGGGCATGCGGATGTCCATCACCACCACGTCGACGTGCCGCGACTCCAGCGCCGACAGGGCCGCCAGGCCGTCAGCGGCCTCGGCGACCACCTCCATGTCGGGCTGGGACCTGACGACCATGGTCAGGCCGTTGCGCAGCAGCTCCTGATCGTCGACGATCATGATCCGGATGATGGGAGACTCCTCGGCTCGTAAGGCAGGGTGGCCGACAGTTCGAAGCCGGCGCCGGAGCGTCTGCCGGCCTCCAGGGTGCCTCCCACCATGCTGAGACGTTCGCGCATCCCGGTCAGCCCGACGCCGGCCTCTCCGGCGGGCGGGCCGGCGCCGTCGTTCGTGATGGTGATGTGCAGTCTGTCCGCGCGCCAGGCCAGCGTCATGTCGGCGGCGGCCGTCGCCCCCGCGTGTTTGATCACGTTGGTCAGTCCCTCTTGGACGACACGATAGGCGGTCAGGTCGACGGCGGGGCGCAGCGGCCGGGCGTCCCCGACCTCCTGTACGGCGAGCCGGACGCCTGTGTCGCGTACCTGGTCGAGCAGGTCGGAGAGATCGCCGAGGCCCGGTTGCGGAGTGGTGCCGCCGTCGGCGCGCAGCACGCCCAGGAGCCCGCGCATGTCCCGCAGGGCCTCGCGCCCGACCCCGGCGATGGTGGCGAACACGTCTGCCCCGGGCGAGCCTGGGGCGGACAGCCTGCCACCTTCCGCCTGGCTGACCATGACGGCGAGCGAGTGGGACACCACGTCGTGCATCTCGCGGCTGATGCGGTCGCGCTCCGCCCGCGCCGCCTCCTGCCGCTCCCGCGCACGGTCGGCCTCCGCGCGCTCGGCCTTCGCTCTGAGCTCGGACAGGAACAACACCCGGATCCGGCCGAGGCGGCCCAGCGACCACAGGCACGCCGCTGCGGCGACCAGGCCGACCGACAGTCCGATCCGCCAAGCGACCAGCTCGTAGGAGCCCGACGAGCCGCCCCATGAAGCCGGATTCCACAGGCGCGCCAGGACCAGGGCCACACCCGTCAGGGCGACACCCAGACAGGCCAGGCTGGGCAGCAGGCCGAGCCGGCCGCAGGCCGTGTAGAGCAGCAGCCCGAAGACCAGCGTGCTCGGCAGCAGCACCGCCGGATAGTAGGCGCCGCCCGGGTCATGCAGGGGCGGGAGTGCCACCAGCAGCAGCATCGCCGCGGCGGCCACGCCGTACGCCACCAGCGGGCGCAGCCGACGCGGAACGACGCACCCGTGCAGCACCAGCAGGCCGAGACCCGCGAGCAGGCGGAGCGGCAGAGGACTGTCCGAGGCCCGGAGCAGGCTCAACGAGACCAGGCCGAGCGGCAGGAAGAGCAGCACCGCGAGCAGGGCATCGGTGCTCACCTGATGCCGGTCGAGAAACGAGTCAACCGCGGCATCGGAAGATGACGGGGACTCTCGCACGCCCACCATTATGGTCGGTGTGCGTGAACGAGGCGCCGGCGGCGGGAGAGGTAAGCCAGCGCCGCCACCGCCAGAGCCGCACCCCACAGCGGCCACAACATCTCCGGCAGCCAGGCCCCCAGCTCGGTGTCCGCCCCCGCAGGGCCGACCTGCTCGCCGGTGAGCTTCTTGCGGACGTACATCAGCCCGGCGGAGGTGACGGGGAGGGAGACGGCCAGAGCCGAGTAGGCCGGGAGCCGTGCCGGAATCGCACGCCCGTGCAGGAACGGCACCCAGCGCGGCCAGATCTCGCCCCACGGCCGCACCAGGCCGAAGGTCAGGCCCGCACCGATGAGACCGAGCGTGCTGAGACCGGCGCCGATCGGGGTGATCTCGGCGATGTGGGCCAGGAACCGGTCGCTGATCCCGACAGGCACGCCCAGCAACCAGCCGAAGCGGGTGACGGCGTAGACGACGGGGACGGCGACCGCGACGGCGGTCGCGTACCGCCCGACCCGTAGCGCGCGGGCGGCGCCACCGGGCCGCCCGGCCCCTGCTGTCAGCGCGCGCGTCCCCAGGAGCATCAGGCTGACGCCGGCCGCCATCAGGATGAGCAGGTTGACGCTCGGCCACGTGAGCATGGTCGCGATCATCGAGAACTCGGCCTGGCCGGCGAGCGCGGCGACCAGCATCACCGGCAGATATCCAGCGGTCATCATGATGCGCACGTCAGGCAGCAGCACCGCCAGGCCGGCGCCGAGCGCGACGGCCACGACGGCGGGGGCCCGGTCGAGCGGACCTCTGCCGGCGAGCACGGCGACGACGCCGGCCACCAGCGCCGACACCGCGAGCACGGCCCCGCCGGCTGCCGCCGGAAGAGGATCGAGCAGGGTGCTGCCCGCGCCCGTACGGCCGGCGTCGAAGGGATATGCGGGCCCTCCGAGAGCCCAGAGCAGGCTGAGGGGCAGATGGCTCACCGACCAGACGGCGACGATCAGGGTCGGCACGATCGTGGGACGGTTTCGCGGGGGAGAGGTGTTCACCCGGCCCAATCTGCTGCCGCGGGGGTGCCCCGCACATCGTCACGGGGTCTCGGCCGGCTCCTCCGGAGGTCGCGACGGCGTCGTCCCAAAGGATGACGCTCGACGCGAGAGCGGGGCGCCCCAAGCGGGGGATTCCATGGCCGCGAACAGTGCATTCCCTCACTGCAAGGGTGCGCTGTTCGCGTTCCGACAGAAACCCCCCGCTCGGGTACGCCGGTCTGGGGGTTTCTGGCTGTTCGTCCGGGTTACTTCAGTCCGTAGGCCTTGTGGATCGTCTGGTCCACGGTGTTGCCTTCCTGGTCGGTGGCCTGGGCGCGGAGGCCGACGGTGCCGTCGGTCCGGGACAGGGGCGGGTGGGTGATGGTGCCGGTGAAGGTGCGGTCGCCGGAGGCCGACATGGGGACGGGTACCCAGTGGGCGCCGCCGTCGAAGGTGGCCGAGAGCCGGAGCGTGGTCAGCTTGGCGTCGGGCTGCCCGAAGGAGCCGTTGTAGGCGGTGACGGTGATACGGCGGGCGAGCCCGGCCGTGGTCTGGTTGTCCAGGTCGAGGTCCAGGTCGTAGCTGAGGTTGAGCCGGCGGACCGGCGCGCAGGGAGCCAGGATCTGGGTGACGAGCCAGCCCGCGCACAGGCCGTCGGTAAGGTCCTTCATCCCGGATTCGGGGCGCTTGGAGCGGAAGGTCCAGGCCGTTTCGACGTCGGTCGCGAACCGCTGTCCCGGCTGAGGGGTGTGGAAGGTGTCGGTGAGCCGGTATTCGGCCTCGCCGGACGGAAGGGTGAAGGTCGGCAGCCTGATCCCGACGGGCCCGAGCGCGCCGATCTTCTCCTCCAGGGGCACTTCCTGACCGTTGCGGTAGAGGTGCAGTTCGTCCTTGCCGCCGGCCCACGCCTGGAAGTTGGCACTCCAGGTGAAGGGCTCCTGGTGGTTGGGTTCGGGGCCCATGACGGGCACCGCCGCCGTGAACAGGTCGCCGGTACGGCACGCGAAGCAGGTGACCGTGCCCGAGTCGATCACGCGGTCACTGTCGCGCGGGCCGCCGGGCACTCGGGGCTGCATGCCCCACCGCTCCGTGCGACGTCCCGCCTTGGTGAAGACGTCGAGCGCGACCGTGGTGTAGCCGGTCCTGGAGGGGGTGCCCTCGTCGTACCGCATCCGGACGTCACGCTGCCACGTCACGTCGGGCGAGACCGGCCCGACGTACTCGGTCACCGTGGTCCGTGCCTGCAAGGTGCCGTCGAGACCCCACGCGACGAACGGTTCGGAGCCGTTGATCAGCACGGGGGTCCAGCTCATGCGCACCGTGCCGGGGCGGTCCGAGTGGAAGCGGTCGTCGATCTCCTGGAGGTTCTTCCTGGTCACCCGGTAGTCGAGGACGGCGGGGATCCGGCCACGTTCGGGGAAGAACAGCGAGTACATGTACGGCGTGGCCGGGCTGCCCTCGACCTTGACGTCGACCGGCTTGCGGGCCAGTGCCCTGCCCTGGTCGGCGGGCAGGCTCATGGTCGGGATCGGGTAGAAGGCCCAGCTTCCGGTCGGGTCGAGGAAGGCCCGTCCCGACGCGCCGTAGCCGAGCACGCCCACCGCGCCGGCGGCCGCCAGGGCCTCCACGCGGTCGAGCCCGTCGCCGGAGCAGGTCGTCTCCGGGCAGAGGTCGCCGAGGTCGAGCAGGGCGAGCTTGCCCCGTACGTCCAGGCCGGACAGGTCGGTGCCGTGGCCCACGTCCACCAGCGGGATGGTCTGCTTGCCGGTCAGCTTGGGGATGTCGGGGGTGATGCCCGCGTAGCGGGGGGCGAGCGTGCGTCCGGCGGCCTTCATCGTGACGAGCGGCGCGCCCTGCCAGAACTGGCCGGTGAGGTCGAGGGCGCCCTGCTTGACCGGTTCGGTGGGCAACATCCAGTAATGGTGCAGCCCGTACGCCGGGTAGGAGGAGAGGAAGTCGGCCACGATGCCGCTCGCGGTGGTGCGCCGCAGGGCGTAGTGGGACAGATAGGTCTCGGTCGTGCGGGGGGTGTCCAGGCGGACCTCGCGGGCCTTGCGCAGGTCGAGGGTGACCGTCGTGTCCCGGTCCACCTTGACCTCGGGCGCGGTCGGCAGCGACTGCTGCCACTCGCCGTTCTCCCCTCGCCAGGCGGCGATGGTGTTGACGCTGAAGGTGCCCGGGTAGACGCTCGCCTCGCCCTCGACCGTCTGGTAGAAGGCGTCCAGGTCGTCGCGGTCGTCGGTACGCAGGAACATCCACGGGACGGAGACCGCGTCGGTCGCGCCGTCCGGCATGATCAGTTCGGTCTTGAGCTTGACCCTGCGCGGCTCGACGAACGCGCCCACGGCCGTGCGCACGACCACGTCGCCGCCGGTGGCCGCCACCGAACCCTCATACCAGGTGGCCGGTCCTGACGGGTCGAAGGAGACGGCCACGTCCGCGGCGCCGTGGGCGGGGACGGTCACCGTGTCGCGGTCCAGCTTGAGCACCCGATCGGGGGCGGTGCCGCGGTGCGCCGCGATGCTCGCGCGCAGGGCCAGCGTCACCGCCTGGTCGCCGTCGTTGGTGTAGGTGATCGTCTTCGTGGCCGGGCCGCTCTGCGGGGAGCTCAGGAAGCCGAAGTCGAGGTTGCCCGAGCCGCGTACCTGCTGGGTGACCGCCCTGGCCACGTCGATGCGCCCGGCGCCCTGCTGGTAGGCGGTCAGGCCGTCGTCCTTCGAGGTGCCGATGAGCGCCGCCTTGAGCTGCGGGCCCGTCCAGTCGGGGTGTTGCCCGGCGAGGATGGCCGCCGCGCCCGACACGTGCGGGGTCGCCATCGAGGTGCCGGAGGCGGCGGTGTGGAGCTCGTCCACGGGCGAACCCATCGACGTGCCCCGCGCGCGGGCCGCGACGATGCCGACGCCGGGCGCGACCACGTCGGGCTTGAGCCCGTAGTCGAACGGGCTCGGGCCTCGGCTGGAGAAGGGGGCCAGTTTCTCCTCGCGGTCGATCGCGCCGACCGTCAGCGCCGCCGCCGCTGATCCCGGCGCGTTGACGGTACGGTTGCCGCCGTCGTTGCCGGCGGCCACGACGAACAGCGCGCCCGTCTCGGCGCTGAGCGTGTTCACCGCCTGGTTGATGGGGCCGTTCTGGTCCTCGTACTCGCCGCCGATGCTGATCGAGACCACCTTGGCCTGCGCCGCGGCCCACTGCATGCCCGCGATGACCTGCGACGAGGTGCCCGAGCCCGATGAGCTGAGCACCTTGCCCACCAGGAGCGTGGCCTCGGGCGCCACGCCCGTGTACCGTCCGGAGCCGGCGATCGTGGAGGCGACGTGGGTGCCGTGGCCGTGGCCGTCGCGGGCGTCGGGATCGTCGGTGAAGTTGGCCATCGCCCCGATCCGGCCGGCCAGGTCGGGGTGGTCGGGATCGACGCCGGTGTCGAGCACGGCGACCTTGACGCCCTTGCCCTTGTAGCCGGCGGCCCAGGCCTGCGGCGCGCCGATCTGCGGCACGCTCTTGTCGAGCACGGGCTTCATCTTGCGGTCGAGCCAGATCGTCGTCGGCGCGGTCGTGCGTGCGGAGGGGGACACGGCGGCCGCGGCCCAGAACTCCCGCGCCGCCTTCTTGTCCACCTTGACGGCGGCGCCTCCGACGCTGGCCAGGGCGACGGGCGAGGCGGTGGCCGGGAGCGCGTCGGCCCGTGCCGACAGCGTCGCGGCGGCCTGCTTGGCGGTGCCGTACTGGACGATGACCGGCAGGGTCGGGCGTTCGGCGTCGGTGTAGCCGTTGGCGGCCAGGTACGCCACGTCGAACAGGCCCTTGTCCACCTGGCCCGAGGCCACCGGGGCCATCGCGTCGGAGGGGAAGACGTAGAAGGAGTCGCCCTTCCGCAGGGTCACGAAGGACACCGGCGCTCCTCCGGCGCGCTTGGCCGGTTCCACGTCGGCGCGAGGGGTGCCGTCGGCGGCCTTGCCGTACGTCACCACGTCGCCGGTGATCAGGGTGAGCCGGGTGGCGGCGGGTAAGGCGCCCGGGGTGGGGGGCGGGGTGTCGGCGGACTCGGGTGAAGGGGAGGGCGTGGCCATCCCCATGGACAGGACCAACCCCAACGCGGTCAGCCCGGCGAGCGGGCGGCGAGCCATGGTTCTCCTCGGAGTAGTACAAGATCGAGCACACAAAACCTCCCATTCCGCGCCATATCCGGAAAGATGACCTTTCGACCTCTTCACGCCGTTGGCGGGAAGAGGACACGATGGGCGCATGCTCGAGTCCCTGGGCCTGTCGACGGCCGAAGAGGCGCTGTACCAGACGCTGATCGAGGTCTCGCCGATCACGGCCGCCGACCTTGAACGGCTCGCCGGCCCGCAGGCCGCGCTCTGCGCGAGGCTCCAGGAACTCGGCCTGGTCACCCGGCTGCCGGAGGACCCGCCCAGGTACGCCGCGGTAGCCCCGAGCATGGGCCTCGACACGCTGATCAGCGCCAGGTCCAGGGCACTGACCGCCGCCCGGGGCCGCATCGCCGGGCTCAGCGCCGCCTTCCACCGGGCGGGCGCCGAGCACGACGCCGCCGGGCTGGTGGAGGTGGT
The DNA here is from genome assembly GCF_040642995.1 of Nonomuraea sp. NPDC047529. NCBI lineage: Bacteria > Bacillati > Actinomycetota > Actinomycetes > Streptosporangiales > Streptosporangiaceae > Nonomuraea > Nonomuraea sp. NPDC047529. Next base: position 90,261 of record NZ_JBEYTJ010000032.1, read on the forward strand.
GATCGGCAGGCAGGCGGTCAACGACCGCTTCGAGCAGCTCCAGAGGGAGACGCACCGCTCGATCCGGGTGTTCGACGCGCCGCCGTACGCCGGGGTGATCGGGGAGAACGCGCGTGAGTTCGATCTGCTGGCGAGGGGCGTGAACTACCGCGTCCTGTACGACAGGAAGGCGATGGAGCTGCCCGGGGCGCTGACGGTGGTCACCGACTACATCACCGCCGGCGAGCAGGCCAGGGTCGGCGAGGTGCCGATGAAGCTCGTCCTGAACGACCGGCCGACGGCGATCGTGCCGCTCCGGCACGACCTGCACCTGGTCGAATCCGCGCTGGTGGTGCACGACCCGACGCTGTTGGAGGCGCTCGGCGCGCTGTTCGAGATGAACTGGCAGCGCGCCGTCCCGCTGGGCGTGCGGCAGGGGCAGGCCCGGCTGCCCGAGGAGCGCAGTCCCGCCGACGCGCACGAGGACCTGCTGCCCCTGCTCATCTCGGGGCTGACCGACGCGGCCATCGGGGCGCAGCTCGGCTGGAGCGTGCGCACGGTGCGCAGGCGGGTGCAGGTGATGATGGTCCAGCTCGACGCGCAGACCCGGTTCCAGGCCGGCTACCAGGCCGTCCTGCGCGGCTGGCTGCGATGACGCTCGAAGCGCTCGGGCTGAACCCGGCCGAGGAGGAGCTCTACGAGCTGCTCGTCGAGTGCTCGCCGGCCACCCTCGACCGGCTCGCCGCGGGCTTCGCCGGCCCCGGCCTGCCCGCGCTGCTGAGCGGGCTGGAGAGCAAGGGCCTGGTCAACCGGCTGCCGGACGAACCGCCGCGGTACGTCGCCGTCGCCCCCGACGTCGCGCTCGACGCGCTGCTCACCGTCGCGGAAGAGGGGCTCGCACGCGCCAGGGAGCGTGCCGCCGACCTGGACGACGCCTTCCAGCAGCGTGCCTCCGGGCAGCAGCGGCAGCCGCTGGTCGTGGAGGTGATCACCGGCGCCGCCGCGGTACGGCAACGCCTCCACCAGCTCCAGCGCGCGGCCCGCCACCAGGTACGGACCTTCTCCCAGCCGCCGTACTTCGACCGGCACGCCAGCGTGGCCGCCCACCGCGAGCTGCTGGAGCGCGGCATCACCAGCCGGGTCATCTACGAGCGCGACTTCATCGACCGGCCGGGCGCGCTACGGCTGATCGAGGAGATGATCGGCGCGGGCCAGCTGGCGAGGGTGCTGCCCAGCCTGCCGATGAAGCTCTACCTGGTCGACGACCGGTTCGCGCTGCTGGTGCTGCGCTACGAGTCACCCGACTCCGCGGCGCTCCTGGTGCACCCCTCCGGGCTGCTGGAGGCGCTGAGCAGGCTGTTCGAGGGGACCTGGGAGCGGGCGCTGCCGATGCGGCTGACCGGTTCGCGCGAGGCACCGCAGGACGACGAACGGTTGATCGCCCTCCTGCTCACCGGCCTGACCGACGAGGCCATCGCCCGCCAGCTCGGCATCGGCTACCGCACCGCCCAGCGGCGCATCGCCGAGCTCATGGCCAGGCTCGGCGCCCACACCCGCTTCCAGGCCGGCGTACAGGCCGCCCGATCCCAGGCCCGCAGCACCCCTGAGGACCCGCGCGGCGCGCCAAGGGCGTCGGGTGCCTGAGATCGCCGCTCATCGAAGGTCGTCTGCTGTGCCGCCGGGCTCATGGAGGTGGTCGGGAAGGGAGCAGTGCCGGGAGGGGTGTTCGGCCAGAGCGCTCCAGATCCGGGCGAAGTCGGAGCCGGCATGGGGCCGGCCTGCAGCCCCGCCCTCAACGCGGCGTTGACCCGTGTCGCGCCGACGGACGCGGCGAACGCCAGCGGTTTGATGTCGACCGTGACCCAGCTCGGTCAGGTCGCCGGCATCGCCGGCCTCGGAGCCGTCTTCCTGGCCCTCCACGTCCCGTCCCAATCGGCGGCGACCGCCGCGACGGTCACCAACGTCAGCGTGGCGGCACTGGTCTTGCTGTCAGGGGTGTTCGCCGCGTTCCTCCCGAACAGCACGTGGTCACCGCCACCTCCGTCCGGCCCGAGCCCGGCCGCCACCTGAGCCCCCTGCGGACGAGCGGTCCGTGCAGCCTCGACGCCCTTGAGCCCGCCCACTGCCGCGAGCTGACCGAGCCTGCGACGGCAGCTTCAGCTCTGACCTCAGGCCCGGGGTCGGGGTCGGGGCACAGGACGTCCTGGAGCCCAGTCTTCGCCGACAAGAAGTCGGCAAGGAACGCCCAGCGCGCATTGGAGGGCAATACGCGACACGGGATGTCGTGATTCCTTGGGGGGCTTTCCGGCGTGAATCCTCAGCCCCCTGAGCGGTCACTCCCTACAGGTCCAGACGCGCAAGCAGTTCCCGCGTGGCCAGAACCTCGGCGGTCAACGCCAGGTTCGGGCAACCGTCGGTGCCCGCAACGGGAACGCACGGCAGGCGATGGAGTTCTACCGCGACGTCTTGGGCGGCGACGACGCCGAACTCCGCGGCTACTTCGAGAGGCTGTCCGTCGGCGGCACTGTGAATCGCCCCGGGTTCGGTGGATGCCTTGGTGTGTCGCGGGTTGAGTAGAGGCGGGTTCGTCCCTTGCCTGCGCGGCCTTCCGGTCGCCTCCAGCCCTCTCCGGCGGAGACCACCGCGGGCACGTCCTTGCGCTTCGGGACGTCCGGGTGGGATCAGGGGCGCGGCACCAGGCCGGGGGTGTTCCCTACTGCGGTTCGGGGGGTTCGGGATGGGGAGGTGAGGTCCGCGCTGCCTACATTCGCCGCATGAATCATGTGACTCGCTGGGCAGCGCTCGCTGCCGGAACCGCCCTCTCGCTCGTGGCCGCGCACGGCCGATGGGAGGTGGCAGGGGCGGCATGGATCTATCTGATCCTGCTGTTACGCTTCTCCCGCACCAGCCGGACGCTTCCGGCGATGGGCGGCATCGCACTCGCCACCGTGGTGTCCACCACGTTCTGGCTCTACGAGAGCGGACTGCCGGTGTTCAGTCCGGTACTGGCGCTCTCCCTGGTCATGGCGCTGGCGGGCGTAGTGCCGTACGTTCTCGACCGTCTCGTCGCGGCGCGCTTACCCGGGGCGTGGGCCACGTTGGTCTTCCCCCTTGGGGTGGTCGGCGTGGAGTACGCGCTCGCGAATGTCAGTCCCGTCGGCAACATCCTGAGTTCGCTGGCCGCCACCCAGCACGACAACCTCCCGCTGCTCCAGCTCGCCTCGGTGACCGGTGGCTATGGCATCAGCTTCCTCATCGCCTGGTTCGCCGCCGTCTGCAACCACCTCTGGCAGGACGGATTCACCTGGCGGCGGGTGACACCCTTCGGGGCCGTGCTGACGCTGGTGCTCGTCGGCGGAAGCATGCGCCTGGCGTTCGCGGCGCCCGCCGGCGAGACCGTACGGGTGGCTGGAGTCAGTCCCGCACGGTCGGTTCTGGAGGCGTCCAACAAGGCCCTGAACGGTTTTCCCTCGCCTGAACAGCTCGCCGGGGCGGATCCCGACACGGCTCGGCGGGCGCTCGCCCCTGTCAACGACTCCCTGCTGACCGCCACCGAACGCGAGGCGGGCGCCGGAGCCGAGATCGTGGTCTGGCCGGAGGCGGGCGGTGCGGCACGCGAGGCCGACAGGCAGCGGCTGATCGACGAGATCGCCGCCGTCGCCGTCAGGACCGGCAGCTATGTGAACGCCGGAATGATCGTGATCACAGGTGCGCCGCCGTACATGCGTAACGAGACGGTGCTCGTCGATCCGAGAGGGCGGGTCCGATGGACGTACGAGAAGGCCCGCCCGGTGCCGGGAATGGATCCGTTCGACCCCGGGGACGGCAGGGTGCCGACCGCCGACACCCCGTTCGGCCGCCTGGCCAACGTCATCTGCTTCGACGCCGACTTCCCCGCCCTGATGAGGCAGGCCGCCGACGTGGACCTGATGATGGTGCCGTCCAACGACTGGTACGGCTTCGGCGCCACGCACACCGAGAAGTCGGCCGTCCGGGCGGTGGAGAACGGCTACTCGCTGATCCGGCAAGCCAGCAACGGCCTGGCCGCGGTCTTCGACCCGCAGGGCCGGACGCTCACCTCGGCCGACTACTTCACCACCAAGCAGCAGACGATGTCCGCGTATGTCCCTGTCGCCAGTGATCCGACGATATATGCGCGCATCGGCGACGTGTTCGCCTGGCTCTGCCTCGCGGCGATGGCCGCCCTCGGGGCCGTGGCCCTGCGCACCAGGCGGCTGACCGTGGCCGGGCCCTGGGTGACCGGTGCGAGGCAGGAGATCGAGGTTCAAGGACCGGGTACCCGACCTCAGGGCGCTTGAGGCCGCGCCGGCTGCTCGTGGCATGAACCTGTCGCCTCCGATCCTGCAGGACGATCAGGCGTCTTCATGGAGGGTCCAACGGCGAGATCGGCGGGGCACTGGTGGCGAGTGAGAGCACGGTGAAGTCGCACGTCCGGGCCATCCTGCACAAGCTGGACCTGCGTGACCGCGTGCACGTGGTGATCTACGCCTGCGAGGACGGGCTCGTCGCTCGCCACCATTTCCATCCTGACGGGCGGTACCAGGTTCACCCCTTCGGGTGAGGCCGGACGATTCCGCCCGCCCTAGCTTCGAGATCGTGCGTTTCCTACGTCTCCTACCTCTCGGCGTCGTCATGCCCGTCGGCTGGACATCCCCGTCCTATGCCGGTGACCAGGAGCTGATCGACGGTTCGTCCGTCGAGACGATCACGCTGCTGACGGACCGATACTCCGTGGACGACCCGGTCGTCCAGGTACTCCCCGAGTTCAAGATGGCCGATCCGCGCTACACCAAGATCACTCATCGAGCTGGATCCTCGCGCCCGCACGAGACGAGGTCATCATGACGGCGTCCTCCACGCGCTCCGGTTCTGCCAGATCAACAGGTATCGATGTCACGTGGTTCTTCGCGATCGCCGTCCTGCTGTGTTTCGCGCTGTCCGTTCCGATGGTCTTCCGGCTGGTCCCGACGGCCTTCTACAACCTGATCACTCCGATCCTGCAACTGACCCCGCTGCTCGCAGCGATCATCATGTGGCTTGCCCGACGCCCCGGAACGTTCCGAGAGACGTTCGCCACCAGGTGGCGCGGCACACCCAAGTGGGCCGGCATCGGCATCGGCCTCATCGCCGCGATCGCCGCGATCCAAACCGCCACCGCACTGGCATTGGGGATCTGGCGGCTCAACCCGCTTGACCAGATCCTCACGGCGACCATGTGGATCGTTCCGGTCTTCCTCATGCAGTCGGTCTTCGCCATCGGCGAGGAGTTCGGCTGGCGCGGCTGGCTGGCGACGCGCGCCGCGTCATGGGGATTCTGGCCGCTGGCCCTTGTCAGCGGTCTGGTCTGGATCGTCTGGCACCTGCCGGTCCTCGCCGTCATCGGTGATCGACCACCCTGGGACATCGTCATCTACTTCGCGGGCATGCTGCCATGGGCTCCGCTGTTGCTCGCACTTCGCCGGCAGTCGGGGAGTGTCTGGCCCGCGGTCCTGACACACGGAGCGATCAACAGCGTCCGGGTGTACCTGCTGCAATCCGTCCCCAACGCAACCGATCACCTGCTCATCGAAGTGATCGGCTGGGTGCTCACACTCGCCGCTGCCGGGTGGCTGATGCGCCCGAGCCGGGCGAGGCTCGTCCGTGGGTCTTTGAAGGTTAGGTAGATTCCTGTTCGAAGCGGCCGTCGGCGGTGACCCGGTCGGTGAAGGCTGCCGGGGCCCGCTTCAGCTCCTCATCGACTCCCTCCGCCCGCCGGCGGAATGTTGTGGTTGAAGCGGAACATGTTGCCGGGGTCGTGGGCCGTCTTGACGGCGACCAGCCGCTCGTACGCCTCCGGCGTGAACGCCTGGCGCACGTCCTCCGGGTCGGTGTGGGCGACGCCCGCCATGAAGTTGAGCATGCGCGTCCCGCTGTTCCACGGGGCGAGGGTCTTGATGACCCGGTCGTGCCCGGCGTACACGGCCTGGTCCTCACCGATGCCGAGGACACCGGCGGAGTACAGCTGGAACTGGGCGGTGGTGTGCGCGACCGCGTTCGGCAGGCGCGGCGGACGGGCGAGGGCGCCGCCGAGATGACGGATCTCGATGCCGACCGCGCTGTTCGACCCGGGGCCCACCAGCGCCAGGATCGCCTCGACCGCGTCATGGTCGAGGTGGGTGAGCTGGAAGCTGTCGATGTGGTACGAGCCGGGCGTCGGCGGATCGTTGTGAATGGTGCCGACCTCGGTGTACGGGATGTCGGTGACCGTGTCGAGCAGCGGCGTGGCGATCTCGCGCAGCGGCTTGACCAGCCGGGCACCGTCCTGCGGCGAGCCGAGGTAGCTCAGGCGCAGGTGCAGGGCGAAACGCCCGCGAAGTTCCTCGGGGACTTCGGGCACATCGGGCCAGGGCATCATGAAGAAGGAGGAGCTGAGCTCGTCGGGCACCCCGGTGACCCATGTGCGGTAGAAGTGCAGCACATCCCGGATCGACTCGGCCGGGAAGTACAGGCCGCCGCCGTAGATCCGCGACACCTCCACCAGTTCCACCTCAAGTGAGGTGACCACACCGAAGTTGCCCTTGCCGCCGCGCAACGCCCAGAACAGGTCGGCGTTCTCCTCCTCCGAGGCGGTGCGCAGTTCGCCGTCGGCGGTGACGACCTCGATGGTGCGGACGTGGTCGGCGGCGTAACCGTAACGGCGGGACAGGACGCCGATGCCGCCGCCCAACGTGTAGGAGACGGCGCCGACGAACGGCGCCGAGCCGTTCAGCGGGGCCAGGCCGTGGCGGGCGGCGGACGGGATGACCTCCCGCCACAGCGCGCCCGCCTCCAGCCGCACGGTGCGGCGCTCGGGGTCGATCCGGTGGCCGTCCATGCGCCGCGTGGAGATGAGCAGGCCCCCGTCGGCGGGCAATCCCACACCGTGGCCGGTGGCCTGTACGGCGACGCCCAGGCCGTGGTCGCGGGCGAAGCGCACCGCGGCCACCACGTCGTCGGCGCCCGCCGCGCCGACGATGACGGCCGGGTGGTGTACGACGGAGCGGTCGAAGCCCTCCGCCTCCTCGGCGTACCCCGGGTCGCCGGGGAGGAAGATCGGGCCCTTGACGCTGTCGGCCAGTATCGTCACCGCCCCGGCGGTCAGAATGGGGGCACCCGTCGGCTGGGTCTGCTCGATCACTGACATGTCCTCACGTGTCGTCGTTCAGGTGGTGCGTCGGCCGGTCCAGGTCAGCCCGTGGTGAACTCGAAGGTCGGGTTCCGCCGGGCCCCCACCCGCTCCAGCGCCTCGGCCAGCAGGTGGACTTGGTCCAGGGAACTGCTGGCCGGGTAGAGCACCAGGTCGTCGACGCCCGCGTCCGACAAAGCGATCAGTTCCTTGAGCAGGCGCTCGTCGGAGTCGAGCGAGTCGGCCCGGACCGGCTCGTAGTACGGGGACTCCCTGGAGCCGTAGTAGTGGGCCACGTACTCGTCGGTGAGCTGGACGGCCTCGGAACCGCAGCAGAAGTAGCGGCCGGTGAGGATGTGCGGCTTGCCGGGCCGCTCAGCCGCGGCCCACGCCTCGGTGGCGCCCTGCACGCCGTTCACCAGCAGGTCCAGGCTCAGCGTCGGCGCCACCCAGCCGTCGCCGAAGCGGGCGGCGCGGGCATAGCCGGCGGGGATCAGGCCACCGATGAGCAGCTTGGGACGGCCCTTGCCGGGCAGCGGGGCGGGGCCGGAGACGCTGGTGACCTCCCCGTCCCAGACACGGCGCATTTCGGTCAGGGTGTCGTCGAAGATCTTGCCGTGGCCCTTTTCGGGAGCACCGCTGAGGGTGAAGTCGTCCGGCCAGCCCCCGATGCCCAGGCCCGCCGTGAGCCGGCCCTCCGAGATCAGGTCGATGGTGGCGAGCTGCTTGGCGAACAGGATCGGGTTGCCCCGCCATCCGACGTTCAGCACGCTGGTGAACAGCTGGACGCGCTCGGTCACCGCCGCGGCGACGCCGAGGGAGACCAGCGGGTCCAGGATGTCGTAGACCAGGCGGTCGATGGATCCCAGGGAGTGGAAGCCGAGGCGCTCGCTGTCCTCCGCCCACTGCTTGACCTCCCGCGCAGGACGTCCGGGAACGGCGATCGGCAGACCAATTCCAATATTCACGAGCACTCCGTCTCAACCAGATCTCACTACGGGCACAACGATTCGGACAGTCCGTTTCCGGCTGTCCTCATGCGCCGGCGAGGCGCACAGCCGTGACGATATTCAGCGAGATCGGCATCGGTCTTGTACGGATCGGACACGCTCCGGGGATCTCCCACCTGACCGGGACCGCAGGAGCAGGCCGTTGCGCACCAGCAGGTCTTCTTCACCGTGCACGAGAGGAAACGCCTCGGCCGTAGCGCGGCCGAGCTGCCGACCATCGCCGAGGACCTGGAACTGCCCACCGGCCCGGTGCGGGGCCTCCACGACTCCTCGGTCCGTGAGGGCGGCCGCTCGCCGGCCTCAGACGACATGATCGCCTACGCTCGCAGCCTGCGCGCCCGCGGCGTACCGATGCCCGACATCGCCCGCAAGCTCCTCATCCCCACTGGCAAGAACAAAGGCCACAACTCACCCACCACAAGAAGGGCAGCGGCAAGACTCCCAGGCCGGATAAACCTGTGGCGTAACGAAAGATCCTTTGACATGGTGACCACGTTCTTGGCTGATTCGAAGGGAAACGACCATGGGCCGTGCAGTTACGTTGATCCGCTCGTCCTCCTTGTCTGACGTCGCCGAGTACGCCTACGCGGCCACGGCACCCCCCGGATCCCGCCTGATCTTCCTTGCCGGCGCCTGCCCGCTGAACAAGGATGGGTCCACGGCGGCGGTGGGAGACTACGCAGGTCAGGCAGCGAAGGCCCTCGAAAACATGCAGACCGCGCTGACGGAGGCCGGCGCCTCCCTGCATGACATCATCAGCACCAGGGTTCTCGTGGCGTCCAGCAGGCAGCAGGACCTGGGGGCCGCCTGGGCGGTAGTCCGGGCCTTCTTCGGTGATCACGACGTTCCCAGCACATTGATGGGCGTCACGGTGCTGGGTTACGAAGATCAACTCGTGGAGATCGAAGCCATCGCCGCCGTGCTCGACTCCTGAGGTTGATGAACTGATCGACGCGGCGTTCGCCACGGGAGGAGCACAGCCGGCCATCTCGCAGCCTTCCAGGCGCAGTGCCCCGCCGATCACGGCGTCTACGGTCTGCAGTCCGGGCGCCCGGGAGTCCGCGAGGTCCACCAGGCCGGTGCGGGCTCCGGTAGGGACCGGCGCTTCCTCGAACTCGCACTTGGTCAAGATCAGAGGGTGCTGCACCTCGGCATACGACAGGTCCAATCGGCCCGCGATCCGGACAGGTGCAAGCCGGGCGTCTGCCCGGCAAGGCGTTCCCGGGCGCCGAGCGACATCCTTGCGGTGATCGCAGCCCGAACGGACGCGCCAGGAAGATCCACAGGACGCGCTGTGGGAACCGCCTCCCAGGGGCGTCCGAGAGGAGTTCACCGGGTTGCTTCCTGCGCACGGGCACCCGACCGCGAGCGGGCACGCAACCCGGCAAGTTCCGGTCACGGCACTAGCTGTTGCTGATCTTCCCCCAGCCGGACTGCAGGGGGACGAGGTGGGTGATCTTGAGCCGGTAGTGGTTGGTCGGGCCTCGCGTGACCGCACCGCATGTCGTTCCACCGCACGTGTAGGTCGGACCAACCTTGACGTTGAGGTCAACGTCCCACAGTTCGCCGGTCAGGTACGGGGATGCCTGCCAACTGATCCAGCCGTTAGTCGCCGCCAGGGTGCCGGTGGTGCACGAGCCGTATGTGTTGTCCGGCTTCTGCGGGGTTGAACAGGTGCTGCTGGCCGCGTAGGCAGGCGACGAGACCGCCGTGGACAAGGCGGCGGCGACCACCACAGCGGTCAGCCCCCGGCCTACACACACGTGTCCGATCAGTGGTCGACCTACGGGACCAAGCAGATCGTCCCGACCGCCCGCGAGGGCCACGACACCCTGGACGAGTTGCTCGGCAACGCCACCGACACCCATGGCGCGACCTTGGTGAACTCCGGGCTGTTCGACATCGAGGGCCGGCGGCCCCTGCGCCCGACGATGGCGGTCAACTTCGGCAGTCCCGCTCACGTCTTGGCATTGCGCGGCGCGACGGATGGCCTGCCGTACGACGCTCAGACGCGCTGACGGTCACCTCGTCCCCAATGTCCTGCGGCGAGGCTAGGCCTCCTCGGGGAGGGTGAGCATCTTGTTGAGGATCGGGACCAACTGCTCCTCCTCGTAGTCCAGATGGGCCTCCAGTTCAGTGGCGAGCCGGTCCAACTCCTCGCCGATCGCCGTACCGTCGTGGTCGAGAAGCTGCCTGATCCGTTCCATCAGCCGGGCCACCACCCGGTGCTCCGAGCGGAGCCGGGTCAGGGTCTCAGCCAGCTCGGGGTGCTCGGCGCCGAGATGGGGGAAGAGCGCGTTGTCCTCGCCTTCGTGGTGGGCGTGGAGGGCATCGCAGAACGTCAGGCAGTGTGTACGCAAGTCCACTGCACCCGCCCGCGGTGACCGCAGGTCCGCCAGGTCCCTGCGGAAGCCGTCGTGCAGTTTGATCAGCTCGTCGCCCCATGCGACGATGCGCTGTTCGTCCGTCATACCAGTTCCTTTCGCGAGAGGTTTCCGTGGACGGCGGAGAACAGGGCCGCCAGCAGGGCCGCGCCGGCCGCGATGCCGAAGGTCCATCCGGCGCCCCCGCTGGAGAGCACCGCCGCCCCCACTGCCCCGGCCACGCTGCTGCCCACGACCCTGACCAGTGCGTTCACCCCGCCGGCCGCCGCGGTCTTGGCGGGCTCCACGTGCTCGACGGCCATCGTTCCGAGCGCCGCGTAGCCGAGTCCGATGCCCAACCCCAGTAGCGTCGCGGCCCCGTACAGGTCTGCACCTGAGGACCTGGACACCGCCAGCCACAGGGCGGCGGCGCTCACCAGCACCGAGCCGCCCGCCACGAGCGCGGCAGCGGTGAAACGGCGCATCAGGGGACCCGCGAGCACGGAGACCACGAGCATCAGCACCGTCGTCGGCAGCAGGTAGATCCCGACCTGCAGCACCGAGGCCCCGAGCGCGCCCTGGGCCACCGCCGACACGGTGGTGATGGCGGCGAACAGCGCGAACCCCAGCAGGAACGACGCCACGGTGGCCCCCACCGTCCCCCGATGCAGCAGCATGGGGATCTCGATCAGTGGCGACGCGGTACGGCGGGCGGTCGTGACCCACGCCGCCGCCACCGCCACCGCCATGGCGAACAGGCCCAGCGTCAGTGGCGAGGTCCAGCCCCAGGCCGCGCCCTTGCTGATGGCCAGCAGCAGGCAGACGAGCCATACCGCGACCAGCGCCGCCCCGGCCAGGTCCGGCCGTCCGGATCCGCGCGCCGGCGCCTCCCGCACCACGGCCGCCACCAGGACGAAACTCAGCCCAGCCAGCCCGGCCAGCGCCCAGAACACCGTCCGGTGGTTACCGTCCAGCACCCCGGCGAGGATCATGCCGCCGCCGCTGCCCACCCCGATGGTGGCGCTGAGTACCCCGATCGCGCTGGGCAGCCGGTGGCCTGGCACTACCTGCCGGACCAGGCCCATGGCCAGTGGGAGCAGCGGCGCGGCCGTTCCCTGCAGCACCCGGCCGGCGATGAGCAGGGGCAGCGTGCCCGCTAAGGCGCTGAGTGTCGAACCGGCCACGAGCAGGCCGAGTGCGACCAGCGATGTCGTGCGCCGACCGTACATGTCGCCGAGCCGCGCCAGCAGCGGGATCGAGACCGCTCCCGACAGCAGCCCGGCGGTGAGCGTCCACGAGACGGTGGTGGACGGGACATGGAGCTGCTGTTCGAGGCCGGGTAGCAGAGGTACGACGACGGTCATCTGGAGGGTCCCCACGGCTACCGCGAATGCGAGCACCGCTACGACCCACGAGTTTTTATACACGTATAGAAAGTAGCATGGCAGGATGCCGACGCGTACAGGACGACCACCCAAGATCTCGCGGCCAGAGATCCTCGCCGCCGCCCTGCGAGTGATCGAGGAAGACGGGACGGGCGCACTCACCATGCGCAGGCTGGCCAGAGAGGTCGGCAGCACGGCGATGGCGCTCTACCACCACGTACGCGACAAGGAGGAACTCCTCCTGCTGCTCCTTGACGACTACGCGGCCGGAATTCCCCGCCCCGAACTGCCGGACGAGCCACACGAGCGCATGGTGGCCGCCGCCATGGCCATGCATGACGCCGTGTCCGGATGCCGGTGGGCCGTGGACGTCCTCAAGGCCGACGACCTCATGTCGGTGGGCGCGCTGTGGTACCCGGAGCAGATCGTCGATGCCGCCGTACGCGGGGGGCTGACGATCGAGGAGGCGGTGGACGCGTACCGGATCATCTGGCGCTACACCGCCGGCGAGATCAGCGGCCGGGCGGCGGCTCGCCGGCGGCGAGAAGAAGGCGGACCCACCTACCGAGAGCGGGTCTTCGCCGAATTGGATGCCAAGGAGTTCCCCCGGCTGAGCACGGTGGCAAGGCGATGGGAAGACCTGACCGCCCGCGACACCTACGCCAAGGGCGTGCGTGCCATCGTGAACGGCCTCCTCCCGTGAATCATCGCCCCGAGAGGGTGGCCCGTGAAGCGGCCAAGTCCGGTGATCCGGTGGACCGAGGCCGGGAAAAATGATCGACATCCGAGGCTCTCGCAGACGACCGATTCCGATACCACCGACGACCTCACCCGCGCCGCCGATGAGGTCGAACGTCACCCCTGTCGGCGATGCGACGTCCCACCCGGATCGTCCGGCCGGTCACGGTCCGGCGCCCATCACACCGGCCGCTTCGCCAGGGTTCCCCGGCTCGCCTTTGGTCTTGCCCGGGAATCGGCCTGGGTCGTGCCCTTGGTGGACGTCCAGCGCCCTGTTCCTCGCGGAAACGCCCGTCAACGACCGAGGTCCAGGCATGATCAGGCCTCGCTGACTGGGCTCGAACCAGCGTCCACCCGGTCCGAAGAGCCGGGCGCTCTACCACTGAGCTACAGCGAGGCGTTCCTCATCTTCGCGCATGAGGGTGCCTACTCGCCACCCGAAAAGGGGCGCAACGGGAGATCCGCCACGACCACATCGGCGGCCAGGCCGTGAGCGGCGTCATCGGCCATGTCGGGCTTGATCCGCTTACCGCTGAACACACCGGCCCGGCGCAGCAGCGACGCCCACACCGGATCGGCGATCGTCACCCCGTGCACCAGTTCTGGCGTCGGGGTGAACCGTGCCACGCGGTGCTTGGCGGGGCCGGCCGTCCAGCCGCTTTCCGCCGGGTCGAGACCCGCCTCCTCGCACGCCTGCTCCACATCCGCGCGGGTGCACGTCACTCGCCCGGACAGTACCTCCCACGGCAGGGGGAGTTCCGCCCACACCTTCGTGTTCGGGTCCAGATCGCCGCCGGTCTCTCGATGCCACCAGGCCAGGTCCGCGGCCATGAGCCGCATCACCTTCCCTGGGCAGGCCGCGTCCAGCAGCGGCAGGGCGTTCATCGACTGAAGGCACGCCAGCCAGCCGGCACGAGCGGCGTTGTACGCCTGCGCGACAGTGTTCCAGGTGGAGGAGTCGTCCCCGCGGCGCACCACCATCGACTGCCGGTTGAGCGGACGGGTCTTCCACAGCTTCTCCAGCCGCTCCGCGCACTGCCGCATCACCGCGTACCAGGCGCCCAGCATCTGCCCCCGCTCGGCGTCGGAGAGCCGGGCGAGGATGGACGGCTTGGCGTACACGACGGCGATCATCGCCCAATCGGCGCCCGGGTTCTTCTCGCAGCGGGCCAGGAGCATCTGCGCAATGTCGTCGAACGGGTTGTCCTTGCCGTTCAGGCTGAACTGGCGGCGCAGGTTGCGGCGGGCGGTGAAGTAGGCGACGAAGCAGGCGGCGTCCGGATCTGCCGCGAACCTGTCCTCGGCGAGGGTGGCCGCGAATCCGCTGCGGCCCACCAGCAGCAGTTTCCGCAACTCCTGGCCGTCGCCGAGCTTGGCGGCCTTGGCCGAGAGGCGTCCGAGCGCACGGAACCGCCGGTTGTACTGCCGTTTGGGCAGGTCGACGCCCGCTTCCCGGCGGGCCGCCCGGTTGAGCCGGTCGTACTTGTAGTCGGCCCGGTCCGGGCTCCAGCCGATCGCCTGTCCCGCGAGCTGTGCCACCTCCGCCAGCGACACGGGGTCGTCGGCGTTTCTCTCCGTCCACTCCGTGTGGGTGAACAGCCGCGCCACCGCAGCGAGTTGCGGCCCGCCACCCCGAGGTTTCGCGAACTCCTCGGTCATGGAGGACACGTAGCCGCGGCGGCGGAAGGAGTGCACGGCAGCCTGGTCGAGGGTCAGCCGCTCAGGCGCGGAGAGCGCGCCGTCGAGAGCGAGCGAGATCAGGTCGGCGACGTCCTCGGGACGCATGCGGCGGTCGAGCGAGCGGTGTAAGTCCAGCAGTGGCGTGGTCGTCATCGTGGGGCTCCTGAGTTGTTGAGGGGAGGGTAGCCCGAGCGTGTCGCCGGACGCGATGCGGTTTCAGGCTCGGCGGGTGACGCCGTCGCACGGTCAGAACGTCGTGCGTGTCTCACTGCGGGGATCTCCCGACACCAGGTGATCGTCATAGAGTCCGGCGCGTGCCAGCCGGCGCCAGGGCCGGGCCAGGCGGACCGACACGTCGATATCCGCCTCTGAGGCGTCCAGGTCGAGATCTGCCACGGCCAGCGCCGGTCGGCCGTTCGCCGGACAGCGCGCGAGCCAGCGGCCGCCCGGCGCGACGATCCCCGACGGGACGGTCGCACTGAACTGCGCCGGGACGGAGTACCCGATCCAGTAGCCGTACAGCCTCCCGTATGCCTGCGCGACAACCGCCCGCGCCGCGTCGTCGACCATCACCGACAGCAGCACGCAGTCCACGTTCAGGCGCTCGTACTCGGCGAACACCTCGGGGAACTCGGCCTCGATACACAGCGCGCACCCGAACCGGATGCCGTCGACCTCGAAGACGACCGGGGACGAACCAGGCGCGTACATGTACGAAACCTCGGTGTTCGACAAGAACCGCTTGTCGTACCGCGTGACCAGCCGGCCTCGATCGGACACCACGTACAGGCTGTTGTGCGGCCGGTTCGGCGGGGTCAGCGGGTGGATCGAGCCGAAGGCCACCCAGAGCCCGAGCTCTCCCGCCAGTTCGGCGATCGATTCGGCCTCCTCGCGCAGCACGTCCCATCGGACCCGGCTCCAATCCGATGCGCTCAGCGTCCCAGGCGGCCCCGAAGACATCACGTGCTTGCTCGGATACGTGATCGCCCCCTCCGGAAACTGCACCAGCCGCGCCCCGGCCGCGACCGCCTCTCGCATCAGAGCGCGCACTTGCGCGCCACTGGCCCGCAGCGCACCGGGATCGGCCGGATTCTCGGGTACCGTGCTCTGCGCAAC
This sequence comes from Nonomuraea sp. NPDC047529, assembly GCF_040642995.1. Classification (NCBI taxonomy): domain Bacteria; kingdom Bacillati; phylum Actinomycetota; class Actinomycetes; order Streptosporangiales; family Streptosporangiaceae; genus Nonomuraea; species Nonomuraea sp. NPDC047529. The sequence goes on from NZ_JBEYTJ010000032.1 coordinate 105,697, forward strand.
CGCCAGTCGCAACGTCCTCGCCATCCGCGGACGATATGGCAGATGCCGAGCCGGCACCACGCCTTGTGACGGCGGCGTGCCGACTGCGTTGCGCAACGTCTGGTCCGCGTCGAACGAGGACGGCCGGCCGTGCACCCCCACAGTGCGATCCTCGAAGCGCATCACCGCGGCCCACGGCCGTCGAGAGCCAGTGATGACGCACGCGCGAAGCGAGGGGAGGCGATGTGACCGGCAGCCGACAGCGAGGCCGGGACCCGTTCTGGAGAGCAGGCTACGGACAACGGCGTTCAGGCGGACCGCGGCCGCCACAACACCACGCTGGTGGAGGTGTGGCCTCTGCTCGGATTGCGCCTGGCCACCTGACGCACGGCCGTGCTCGAACTGGCCTTCACCCACCTTGGCGCGTCCGAAGCGCGGACGGAGCACGTCCACGGCGAGATCGTCTCCGGTGTCGGGTATGCCGACACCCGGCACATGGCCGACGCCGTTTCCCGAACGTCAAGGGCCCGGCTCCCGTCAAGTCGAGAACCGGGCCCTTGACCACTTGTGGGGCCTCAGGCCGGGTGCGTCACGCACCTTTCCGGGATGAGGCACCCATCAGAGGGGCCTCCGTGTTCTTCAGGCCTTCTGCGTCTCCGCGCCGCGCATCGCCACGTCATCGATCCGGAAGGCGGACCCGGTGGGGGCGCTCCAGACGAAGGTCCAGTCGACGCGGGTCGCGCCCGTCGGCGCGGTGAACGTGCCGGCCGCCTCGGTCCAGGCCGTCTGCTGGGCCAGGGAGATGGGGTCGGTACGCAGCACCGTGCCGTTCTCGTCGCGCCAGCGCACGTTCCAGGTGACAGTCGGCATGGTGGCCACGGCCTCGCGGTACCACAGCGAAACGCGGTAGCTCTTACCGGCGATCACACCGCTGTAGCCGGGGTACTTGTCGATCGCCACCGCGCTGCCGGACCCCTCGGTGCTGGTCAGCTGCAGCGAGCCCGTGCCGCCGTGCGCGTCGCCGGTCTGGTGCGTCACGCTGGATCCGTACCAGGCGGAGTAGGGCGCCGTCGAAACGTCCTCGAAGTTCTGCTCGGTGATCGGCGGCGTCGCGGGCGCCTTGCCGTCGAACGTGCTGCCGGCGTCCTGGCCGTACTGGGGGCCGACCCACTCCGCGGCCGTGACGCGTCTGCCCATGTCGTAGATCCTGAACTGCCACGGTCCCGTGTAGGTGTTGTCGTGCCAGGAGTTGTTCGACTCGTAGACGATCGACTTCTCGATCTTCTCTCCCAGGTACGGGGACCAATCCGGGTGTGCCGTGCCCCAGTTGGACAGCAGGCTCATCTGCCCGCAGTACTGCGTCGAACAGCCGCCGTCGACGGTACCGGGGTCGAAGGAGAACGTGTTGTGGTGGATGTCGAGGTTCTTCGTCCACCAGCGGCAGTCGGTGTAGAGCGGCTGGTCCTTGATGGCGGGCGCCGAGCACTTCGAGGTGTTGGCCGGCCCGACGATCAGCGTGCAGTCGCTGGTGGTCGAGGCGGCGCTGCCGCAGAACCGGTCGGCGTTCGCCCACGCGGTGATCCCGCCCCAGTTGTTCTCGAGCAGGTTGCCGGTGACCTCGATCTTGCTGGTCCGCGCGGGGATGCGCGGCTCACCGTCCGCCTCGGACAGGTAGATCGCCGCATCGGGGAACGAGTCGCCCTTGGCCGCCCGCTCGGCGCCGGCCTTCCAGGTGTTACGACGGAGGGTGTTGTTCCGGATCACGGCGTTGTAGCTGATCTCGTAGAAGATCCCGATCGACTCGTTGTCCTCGATGAGGTTGTTCTCGATGAGGAAGTCGTTGTTGTTGGTGTCCGCCCAGATCCCCGGCCCGTGGTTGTGGTGCACCCAGTTGCCGGTTACGTCGGCACCGTTCACCGCCCAGAACTTCAGGCCACCGGTGCATCCGCACCCTTGGCCCTGGTGTTCCCAGTCGTCGGTGTTGTTGCCGGTGACCTCATTGTCCGCCACCACCAGGCCGGTGATGTGGTCGCCGTGCTGGGACGCGTTCAGGCCGAGCTGGCCGTTGTCCTTGATGCAGTTGCCGCGGATCTGGTTCCTGGCCCCGGCCATCAGCGCCGCGCCGGAGTTGTCACGGAACGTGTTGTGCTCCAGGACCCAGTCGTTGGCGGCGCTGTGGTTGACCACAGCCTCTTCCTGCGGCGCGACGAACCCGGTGACGGTCAGGTACCGGATGGTGACCCCGGTGGCCGTATCGCCGAAGGCGTACTGGTTCACCCCCTTCCCGTCCAGCACCGCGCCGGGCGCGCCGATGAACGTCGCGTTTTCACCGGGCAGGATCTGGGCGTATTGGGCGGGTTCCAGCGTGTGCGTGCCGGTCTCGAAGTAGTACGTGGTGTTCGCCTTGCGTAAATCCACGCCGCTGTTGTCTCCCGCGGGCACCACTACCGCACCGGCGGGTGGTGTGGTGGGGCCGTTCAGCGACGAACTTCCGCAGACCGCAGCTTTTGTCGCCGTTGCCGTCGTAGCCTTGGTCGCCGGATTGACGGCATCGCCATTCGCCGGCGTCGCGCCGCCCATGACGACAGTGGCTAGTGCGACCAACGCCATTGGCCACGTTCTTCGCATTCGTGTTCTCCTCGGGTTTTCGGCCAGCCCTTACTGTCATTTACTGCTGGCCGTCAACACTGTAGCTCCCGCTCGCTCACAAGATCGAAGCTTGGACAAATTGGACAAACTAGGGGTCAATCGGGCCCACGCTCAGTGACGCCGACCGCCCCGTCACGCCCGTCATCGGGCTGGACCGTGGACGACCACCTCGCCCCTGTGCGAGCAGCACGGCGTCCGCCTGTCGGGAGTTTGCCGACGTAGGCGTAGTCGTTGCGCAGGAACTCGGCGCGATCGTCGAAGTCGGCCGTCCGATCGGGACGGCCAGGCCTCCCCACCAGCACCTCCACCTGCAGCGCCCCCCTTGACCGCGCTGCCCTCGACCGGCAGCCGGATCGTACGCTTGGAGCGCGACAACCAGCCCCCTCCGCTTCCCTCGGACATGTCCATGCTCTGCGACCATCAGGCGCTCCGCCTCGGCGCGCAGGTCCTCCTGCGCGGGGACCTCGGAGCGGAAACGGTCGAGCTGGGCCGGCTCATCCATGACGAGTGCTGCGGGGTAGGCCCCGCCCAGTTCCGCCCGGACCTTCGCGCGAGCCCGGTTGACGGGCGAGCGGACCGTTCCGACGCGGATGCCGAGCGCCGTGGCGGCGCTCTCCCGCGGGGGACGATCCTGAGAGAGACCGTCTCAATGCCCGGCAGCGCGCGGCATCGCCGCCCGCCTGACCATCCAGCCATTCCAGTCCAGGACCCGGCCGGCATCCTGGACGAGCAAGAGCGCTGGGACCAGTTCCAGCGCTGCCTCGCCGACTCCGCCCTGCCACTCGACGTCCGGGCCGCCGGAGCCTTGCTCCTGCTGTTCGGCATGCCCATCTCACGCATCCGGCGGCTGCGCGCCGAGCACCTGCGCGACCAGGACGACGGCACTCACCTGAACGTCGGACGCCACCCGCTGCTCAACCGCCCCGGCTCGCGAACCTCCTCCGCCAGTTAGCCGCCGCCCCGGTCAACCGCACCCGCATGGCCGTCCCCGTCACCTGGCTGTCTCCCGGGCCGGCCCGCGAGCTCCGGGTTCGGCGGCAAGCTCCTCGAGCATGGCGTCGACATCCGCCCCGCGCGCAACGCCGCCCTCATCGCCCTGGTCGAGGACATCCCCGCGCCGATCTTGGCCGACGTTCTCGGCCTGCACATCAACACCGCCGTCCGGTGGGCCAACGTCGCCAAACGGGACTGGAGCGCCTACCTCGCCGCCCGCAATGCTATGGTCCCGCCATGACTCAACAGCGATCAACGGGACCGACCGGCTTCCAGTAGTGCGCCAGGAAATACCTGGCGGTGCTACCCGGGGAGCCTCATGTCCCGCACTGCCCATCACATTGATCGTCCGATTCCCGACGGGGGTGGCCTGAGGGGAGTCCCATGGCGATCAGTGACAATAGTTGATCGCCGTTACAGCGCCGCATGCCTGCGACAGGCACGACGGGCCGGTCACCGGCCACTTCCGATGTCCCTCCGCCGCAAGGTCGACGTCTACTCCTGGGCCAGGGCCGACCCGCGGGACCAGTCGGTATCAGAGTGGGCCGACGTCGAGGAGCGTCGGACACGCCAACGCCTGCGCCTCAGGCTCGAAGCCATCCGCAAGAGGGTCAACGCCACTGCCGATGGCTCTCTTGCCGTCGAGGCCATCGGTGATCTCGAAGTTCACCCCGCGCGACACCGTCGCAACGCCATCTGGCAGTACTGATCACGGAATGCTGCATCCATCGAATAAGTGCTCTGGCCCAGTAAATGATCAGATGATGGGGATCGGAATTTGGACACGGTATTCGGGATCTTCTCCATGCTGGGCCATCGGTTCGCGCCTCGCTTCGCCGACCTGGGTGACCAGCGGCTCTGGCGCGCCGAGGTGCCCGACGTGACGACGCCGTCGTACGGGCCGCTGGAGGCGATCGCCCGTAACAAGATCAACCGGCAGAAGATCTCTACGCAGTGGTCGGACATGACCCGGGTCGCCGGATGCCTGGTCACCAACCAGGTCCGCTGGGGCTGGTCGTCAACGCGGCCGCGCTGTGGAACTCGACGTACCTGTCGGCCGCGGTCGACCGGCTGCGCGCCGCTTCTCCGGCACGGTCAGCCGTGCAGCGCGACGTCGTACAGAGCCGCGAGCGCTTCGTCGATGGGATGGGGCTGCGGCCTGCCCGTGGAGTCGAGCCTGTTCCACCTCTGCATGTTCACCGCGACGGACATCTGCCGCTTGCCGTCGGCGCTGCTCATGGCCAGCGCTCCGGCGCCCCAGACGGTCCCGCCATGCCCCCAGAAGGTGCCGCCGGGCGTCTCCATCGGGTACAGGCCCAGCCCGTACTCGATGATCTTGCTCTCCTGGGAGACGACGCGGACGGTACGCCGCATCTCCGCCAGCGACGACGGGCCGACGATCTCACCGGCGAACAGCGAGGCGTAGAACCGGTTGAGATCCGCGACGGTCGAGATCAGCGAACCCGCCAGTCCCGCGAACGACATGTCGAAGACGCTGAAGTCGCGCGGCGGCTCGATCATGCCGAACCACGCCTCGTAGATCTGCGACTGCGGGCCGCCGAACCGCGGCTCGTCGGGAAGCTCGGTGTCCCGCAGCCCGGCGCGCTCGATGACGTTCCGGGTGATGTACGTCTCGGCCGTCGTGCCGGTCACCTGCTCCAGAAGCTGGCCGAGCAGGAGGTAGTTGGTGTTGGAGTACAACCCCGGAGTGCCGCCTGGCGCGCTGAAGGCGGGGGCGGAGACGCCCTTCTCGATCAGCTCGATGGGGTGGAACCGGGTGAGCCGGTGGTCTTCCAGGCTCTGCGGCCTGGTGTCGGCCAGGGCCGGGAAGGCATTGAGGGAGGGGTAGACGTACGGGAGGTATTCGGCGAGGCCGCTGGTGTGGTTGATCAGCATCCGGACCGTGATCGCGCCGCCGCGTTCTCCGGGAACCAGCTTCGGCAGGTAGCGGCCGATCGGCGCGTCGAGACCGATCTGACCGCCTTCGACCAGCTGCATCACCGCGGCGGCGGTGAAGGTCTTGGTGATGCTGCCGACCCGGTGCCGCATGTCGGGGGAGACGGGGCGGCCGGTGGCGAGGTCGGCGACCCCGGCGGCGCCGCGCCAGACCTCGTCGCCGTCCCGTACCTCGGCGAACAGGCCGGGCATTCCGGCGCGGTGGACGTTCTCCAGGGCGGCGTTCAGCTCTTCGGGACTTCTCATGACACGCGTCCTTTCGTCGGGGCCGGGCTGATGTCCCTATTATGCACGCACCGCGTGCATCGCCAAGTGCATACGTCTGCCGATCCCGCATCACCCGGGCCCTGCGCGTGCGCAGATCCCCGGGCGCCACCACCGGCTCGTGGTCCTCATTCCGCGAGGCCGGGATCAGCATCCTCACCCCAGAAGAGCTCGGGAGCTGTTCCGCGTCGCGATGCTCGGCGCCGACCCCGACCGCTTCACGGCTCTGGCCCACTGCGCCCGGGACGCCCGCCCTCCCAGGGTGGACCGGCGTTCACCTCAGCAGTTCTTGGCCGACGGTGTGCAGAATCGCACCTCGGGGTAGCGCTGGGAGGGCTTGTCCAGGAGGGGCTGCGGCCTGCCGCGCAGGTGCAGGTCGAAGAAGGCGGCGACGTACTCGCGGGTGATGTCGACGGAACGGGTTGCCTTCAGGCCGCTGCCGAGGCTCACGCCGAGCTGCTGGAGCAGCATGTCGTAGTCGGTGAAGGACGGGTGCAGCGCCCCTTTCACCACCAGCCGGCGCTTCCATCCGGTCAGGCGTTCCCAGTCGCGTTTCCAGGTGCCGTCGTTCGAGGGGGCGCCCATCAGCATGAAAGGTCGCGCCAGTCCGCTGTCGCGGATCGGGAGGAACAGGCTGCCGTCCAAGTTGATCCCAGCGCGCACCCGGGAATCCTTCGACATGGTCTCCGGGACGGCGGCCCCTCCGATGGACTGGCCCGCCATCGCGATCCGGGCCGGATCGATCAGGGCGCTGCCCTTCCACCTCGGTCGCGGTCCGGTCAACTGGTCGAGCACGAAGGGGACGTCGATCGCCCGGCCGCGGATGACCTTCTGGCCGAAGTCGTCGTCATTGACGTTCGCGCAGGCGGCGCAGGTGGCGACCCGGCCGCCGGGGAGGGTGGTGGCGAAGTTCTCGTAGGTGTGGTCGATGCCGGCCACCACGTACCCCCTGCTCGCCAGGTCCTCGGCCAGGCCCGTCAGCGAAGTGCGAGGCCAGGTGAAGCCGGGCGACAGCACCACGAGCGGGAGGCTGCGCCGGCGTCCCGAGGGCTCGGCGTCGGTGAAGGCGTTCGTACGCGTCCGGCTCAGCCCGTCTGGCGGGATGGTCTCCAGTTCCTTGATCCCCGAGCCCTTCAGGAGCAGCTCCGACTCCTTGGGCGTGACGTAAGGCGCGCGCCGGCCGGTGTGCGCCGCCGTCGGATACCACAGGGAGACCATGAGCTCCCTCGTCTTGGCCGCGGGGACCCACGGGTCGGAGCGGGAGGTGTCGGTCAGGTGCAGGGTCGTCGTGCCGACGCGGTGAGGGCCGGTCGGCTTCGGGAGATACGGCGTGGTGGGCGCCGCGGCAGCGGGCGAGGCCCAGGCGATGGAGGCCGTGAGGGCGAGCACTCCCGCGACGGCGGCCACGATTGCGGGCCTTCTTCGCGCGGGGGAGGGGGTGTGGTGCGTCATTGGGGTTGATCTTGTGGTTTCGGATCGGCGCCGACATCGGCCGCGAGTCCAGGACGTCCTCGGCCGAAAGGTTGATCTCCGGAGACGAGGCCGAAACGAACGGCCGAGCCGCTGCTCAGCGTTGGGCCGGCACGTCGGAGCACGTCGTCTTAGGCGATGTGTCCTCGCCGAGGGCCTGATGATCCATAGGCTTGGGCGTGTGGGTGATGCCAGGGCCGGCGAGTGGACGCGGATGGGCGAGCTGGACGAGCCGGCCGGGTTCTTGGAAGTCAGTGGCCGCCGCTACCGCTACCCAAACGGCAACGAGGACGTATGGGACATCCTCGTGGGCGGCGCGACCGTCGCAGTCGTCGCCGTGACCGAGGACGAGCAGGTGGTGCTGGCCCGGCAGTACCGGCCGGGGCCTGGACGGGTGCTGCTGGAGCTGCCGGGCGGAAACGCTGACGGAGACGAGCCGGTCGAGGTCGCGGCGGCTCGGGAACTGCTGGAGGAGACCGGCTACGAAGCTGCGACCCTCGAAGTGGTCATGCAGACCTTCCTGTCGTCGTACGCCTCACATCGCCGCCACGCGGTCCTGGCCCGCGGTTGCCGGAAAGTCGCCGAGCCGAGTCTGGACGACGCCAAGTTCATCGAGACCGTGCTGATGCCGGTCGGCGCGTTCGTCCAGCACGTGCTCAGCGGGCAGCTGACCGACACCGACGTCGCCTTCGCGGGGCTGGTCGCCGCCGGATACCTGAAGCCGGCCATCTGACTGTCCGCGGTTCTTCCATCGGGCCCGGGCGCGGGTTTCCTCCAACCGGCTTCCGACGTCCGGCGTTCATTAGGGCGGAAGGAGTCGTATGGACAGATATGAAGGATTCCGGGAGTTCGTCAGCGCCCGTCAGCAGGCGTTGATGCGCACCGCGTACCTGCTCACGGGGGACGCGCACCGGGCTGAGGACCTCCTGCAGACCGTGCTGACCCGGATCGCCAGACACTGGACCAAGCTGGCCAAGGACGGCAATCCGGAGGCATATGCCCGGCGGGCCCTGGTCAATGAGCACGTGTCCTGGCTGCGGCGCAGACGCTCGGACATCCTGACCAGCAGACCGCCGGAACCGGCCTACGATCCGGAGTCCGCCGGGCTGCACCGGATGGTCCTGCAACAGGTGCTCCTCCGGCTGACTCCGCGGCAGCGCGCCGTCCTCGTGCTGCGTTTCTACGAGGACCTCAGCGTCGAGGAGACCGCCGACGCGCTGGGCTGCTCACCCGGCACGGTCAAGAGCCAGACCCACTACGCCTTGGGCCGCCTGCGCGTCCTCGCGCCCGAACTGGCCGATCTGTTGTCCGAAGTCGATCCGGTGGAGGTGCCGCGATGACGAGGTTCCGTGACGAGCTCGACTCGATCGCCCGACAAGCACCCGACGTCGATCTCGCCGAGGTCGCGCTGCGGGGCGCCCGGCGTACGCGAACGGCTCTGATCAGCGGCTCCGCGACCGCGGCCGTCGCCGCACTGACGCTGGCCGTCACTGTTCTCATCAATCCCGGCGGGTCCGCCGGCGTCGGCACCGTCACGAGCGGTACGCCCTCGTCCGGTGCGACCTTCCACGGCATCCCCGCGCGGCCCACGCCGTCGCCGGAGGACCTCGTCCCCGTCCGCGCCGTCCTGCCCGCGTCCGGGGTGGGGCCGGTGCGCTACGCCTACTACGACTTCTGCCAGGACACGTGGAAGCCCGGCGAGGACAACGCGCCGGTGGCCGACGAGACGTGCCTGCAGTGGAAGGTGGTCCTGCAGGACGGAGCCCGGTACCGGGTCGCCGATGCGCTGAGCGTCTACACCGACCAGACCAAGAAGAACTACATGAACACCGCGGCCCCGCTGGCGATCTCCCGCGACGGACGCCGCATCGCCTACTACGCCCCCGACCGCGAACGCTTCACCGTCCGCGAGCTCGACACCGGCCAGGTCTGGGAGATCCCGCAGGTCGTCAGGCGCAAGGCCATGGTCAAGGGCGGCGGACTGATCACCTTCTCGCCGGACGGGCGCCGGCTCGGACTGAGCCTGAGCGGCATTCCCCAGGTCATCGTGGACGTCGAGAGCGGGCGGGTCGTCGAGGAGGCGCCCAAGGGCTGGTTCTTCCTCAATCCCGCCGACGAGGGCGTACCCACGGTCGTGGAGCATGAGCGCGCCCGGTTCGGCGTGCTCTCGGACGGCAAGGTGACGATCTTCGCCGAGCCGAAGACCTGGGCGCTGACGGGAGCCGTCGGCCCGGACGGCGCGACCGTGGCCATGCTGACCGGCCCGACGGCGCAGGGGGAGAGCATGACGAACGGCGAACCGTACGACAAGGTCGTCACCGTGGACTGGGCGAGCGGCAAGGTCAGGTCCGAGGTCAAGCTCGACCCGCCGCGGCGGCTGCGTCCTTACCGGCTCGGAAACTGGCTCAACGAGCGTGAGGTCCTGGCCTTGGGCAGCGCCGAACACGATCCGGACTCCGGCCGGTCGCCGGACCTGGGCGACACCGCCTACGCCATCGACGTGACCACCGGCAAGATCCGGAAGCTCGGCGACTACCGGCTGCCACCGTGGGGCGGCAGCATCTCGGCGCCCGGCTTCCCCGGCGGCTGACGAACCAGGACGACCTGGTCGGCCTCGGCCTCCTCATCCGGCAACCATCCGCATCACCCCCGGTAGACCACCCCGCCCGCACGTTCCGACGGCCCCGAACCCAGGACGCCGATCCATCGGGTCGTTCGGTTCACGTGGTGATGTACCGATCCCGTGCCGTGCCGTGGAGGTGTCCCGGTGGGAGCTTGCGGCCGTAGGTGACCAGCAGGAGGTCCTGGGCGGAGCCGGTCAGGGGAGTGCCGGTCCCGAAAGACCAGTCGAGGTCGTCGGCGCGCAGTTCGACGCCGTCGAGATCGGCTCCGAAGAATCTGAGGCTCCGGGGGGTGACGTGCTCCAGGAGGAGGCGCACGCGGTCTTCCGGCACACGGCGGTCGATGCCGAGGGCGACGGTGATGTCCAGGCCGTGGATCACATCGTGGCCCAGGGCGGCCGCGATGCCGCCGACCGGCGGTTTCCAGGGATGGTCCGCGTTGTCGCGGATCGCCCTGACCAGCTCGGCCGTGGACAGGGCGGCCGCGTCCCGGCGGGCCCGCCGGTCTGCCATCCGGTTGATGTCACCCCGTGCCTTGACTACTTCGAGCACCATCCTGGGCAGCGAAAAGCGGAACCCCATCGACATGTGAGCCGCGACCTCTCGTACGCGCCATCCGGTGCACAAGGTCGGTGCGTCCCACTGGGCGGAGGTCAGGCTGTCCAGCATCGTGGCCAGCTCCCGGCGTTCGGACGCGATCGCGGTGGTGATGTCCATGGTTGTGCTCTTTCTTGGTCAGCCGTCGAGGAGAGGGGCAGCGGGTCCCAGGCGCGAGACCGGCGGGCCCTGCTGGCCGCCGCGCGCCTGATCGTCGCCCGCGACGGCCACCGGGCCAGGCTGGAGGAGATCGCCGAGCAGGCCGAGATGACCACCGGCGCCGTCTACTCGCTGTTCGGCAGCAAGAACGGCCTGCTCGTCGCCCTGGTCACCGACTACCTCGGCCTGCCCTGACGTCGCCGCCCGAGCACAGGGACAGCACCGTGGCCACGCTCGTCCTGCCGGCGTCCAGCGCCGGACTGCGCGAACGCGTACACCATGGATCACTCACAGTGCTGGCGCCTCAAAGAGCGGGACGACATCGAGGCGCATGGCGCGGACCACGAGTCCGGCCGGCGCTTCTGCGACCGATGGCGGGTGACTCCCGAAGTTGAGATATATCTGCCGTCACGGAACCGGACCCGGCAGATCTTGCGATAGATCGGAATGTGCGCCTATTCCTCAAACGCCACCGGGAACCGCCCCCGGTCGGTCCCGACAGTAACGATGCGGAGCTGCTGGCGGCCGTTGCCGCCGAGCGGGTGGAGGCGCTGAGGATCCTGCACCAGCGGCACGCGCCCTGGCTGCGGGTACGGCTGGCCCGCCGGTGCTCCGACGCGGACCTGGTGGACGACGCGATCCAGGACACCTTCGTCGCCGTCTGGCGTGACGCGCATCGCTACCGGGCGCAGGACGGTGAGGCGGCGGCGTGGATCTGGACCATCGCGATCCGCAGACTGATCTCCGCGCTGCGCCGGAGCGGCGCCGCCCCGCCCGTCGCCGCACTTGACGGCTCGCCCGCGACGGGAGGCCGCCGATCAGGTCGCCCGATCTCCGCAGAGCTGATCACCGAGTCGGCCGAGGACGCGGTCTTGGTCGGCGTGGAGCACGGCGACCTGGGCGCCGCGCTGGCCAGGCTGTCGCCGGACCTGCGCGCGGCCATCCAGGCCACCGTGCTCGACGGCCTCACGGTGCGTGAGGCCGCCCAACTCCTCGGCATCCCCGAGGGAACCGTGAAGACCCGCGTCATGCGGGCCAAGGCTCAGCTCAGGGGGTATCTCGCATGAACGCGCAATGGCACCTGCCCGAGGAGCTGATCGAGCGCTACGTGAGCGGCCATCTCGAACCGGTCCAGGTGATGTCGGCGGAGAGCCACCTCGCCCGGTGTGAACGCTGCCGTGCGGCGGTGCCGTACGAGCGGGAGTGGCTCGCCGTGAGCTGGGCGAGGATCGAGGACCTGGTGGACCGGCCCCGGCCGCGGCCGGTGGCACGGCTCCTGTGCCGGGTCGGCGTCCCCGAGCATGTGGCCACGTTTCTCGCGGCCACCCCTGCTCTTGCCAGGGGGTGGCTGGTCGCGGTCACTGCGGTGACGGTTTTCGCCGTGGCCGCCGCCCACCTGGTCAGCCGTGATCCTCAGCCCGCCTTCGACGCACTGGTGCCCTTCCTCGTGATCGCGCCCGTGCTGCCGCTGGCGGGCATCGCCGTCGCCTACGGGCCAAGGGTCGATCCCGTCCACGAGATGCAGGCCGCCACTCCCATGGGAGGTGCCAGAGCCCTGTTGTTGCGCGCCGTCGCGGTGCTGGTGACCGCGATCGTGCTGACGGGGATGGCGACGCCGCTGCTGCCCGGCCCGCCGGGGCTGACGGCGGCGTGGCTGCTGCCCGCTCTCGCACTCACCGCGGCCACCCTGGCCATGTCGACCCGATTCCCGCCGCTGATCTCGGCTGCCGCGCTGACCGCCATCTGGTTCGGCGCCGTGGTGACCTCCGCCAGGCTCACCGGTGACGCGCTGGCGCCCTTCTCGCCTGCGGCCCAGGCCCTGTACGGCGCGGCCGCACTGATCCTCATCCCTCTCATCTACCTGCGGCGTGCCCGCTTCGACTCAGGAGAGCCCAAATGGACCCGACCGTGACCGTTCGCGGCCTGACCAAGAAATACGGCCGGTCCGTCGTTCTCGACGGCCTCGACCTGGAGTTCGGCCGGGGAGTGACAGGACTGCTCGGCCCCAACGGCGCCGGCAAGACCACCCTGCTGCGGAGCCTGGCGACCACGCTGGCTCCCGACGGCGGCCAGGTGCGCGCTCTGGGCCTGGACCCCGCGGATCGGGAACAGCGGACCGCCCTGCGCCGCCGCCTGGGCTATCTCCCGCAGGAACCGGGCTTCTACCCTCACTTCACGCTGTTCGAACTGGTCGACTACGTGGCGATTCTGAAAGAGCTGACGGACCGGCGTGAACGCCACCGGGAGGTGCGCCGGGTCCTTGCCGAGGTCGACCTCACCGACCGCGCCAGGACGAAGGTGCGCAAGCTGTCCGGTGGCATGAAACAGCGACTGGCCCTGGCCCAGACGCTGCTCGGCGAGCCCGACCTGCTCATCCTCGACGAGCCCACGGTCGGCTTGGACCCCGAGCAGCGCATGCGGTTCCGGGCGCTGGTCTCCCGGCTCGGAGAAGGCCGTACCGTGCTGCTGTCCACCCACCAGACCGAGGACGTCGCCGCTCTGTGCGAGCGCGTGATCGTGATGAACCGGGGGCGCGTGGTGTTCCAGGGCACCCCCGGTGAGCTCGCCACCGTCGCCTCCGGCCAGGTGTGGATCTCCGATGCGCCTCCCCACGACTCTCGCCTGTTCTGGCGGACCGCGGACGGCCGCTACCGGACGCTGGGAGCCAGCCCGCGGGGTGCGGCGCCTGCCGCGCCGGCCGTCGAGGACGGTTATCTGCTTCTGCTCGGCGAGCCGGTCGGGGCGGCGACATGATTTTCCGATCGTTGTTCCTGTTCGAGGTCATCAGGCTGCTGCGCAGCCCCGTCCCTTGGGGTGCCGCCGCGCTCTGCCTGGGGCTGCGGTTCGTCGCGACCTGGCAGTGGCTGCCCGACCTGAGTGTCGATCCGGCGAGCACGTCGGGTGCGATGCTGCTCCTGGCGGCGGCCATGCTGCTCGCAGCCAACCTCGCGACGTCCCGGGACATGCGAGGCGGCATGCCGGAGACGCTCGGAGCGCTGTCCGGCCACGCCGCGGAGCGGACCAAAGCCGCGATTTCGGCGGCCGTGACGGTCGGAGCCGGGGTCGCGCTGCTGGTGATGGTCGTCTACTTGCCGGTGCGTCTCGCGATGGGTCCGGTGGCGGGCGTGTTCGACCCCTACGAGGCGCTGGGCGGGGTGCTGGCCGTGCCCTTCGCCGCGGCCCTCGGCGCGATGCTCGGCAGGTGGGCTCCCTGGCTGGTCGCGGTTCCCGTGACGGCCTTCCTGATCGGTGCTTTCACCTGGCTGAACAGTCAGCAGAGCGGTTACGGGGGCTGGTTTCTGCCCGTCGTGCTCTTCCACGGGCCCGACTGGCCGCAGCGCCCATCGGCGTTGCACGCCGTCTATCTCCTCGCCTCCGTCGCTCTTTTCGCCGCCCTGGCCCTGCTGCGGCACGGGGCCAGGCCGGTGCGCCTGGTCGCGGCCCTGGCCGCCGTGGCGGTTGTGGTGCCCACGGGGGCGGCCGCGACCGCCGCCGCTCCCGGCGAGGAGATCAACCACCGGTTCGAGACCATGCAGGGAGATCCGGCCGCGTTCCTCGACGGCATGGACGCCCAGGTCCGGGAACGGTACTTCGCGCAGGACGCGCGGCAGTGCGAGAAGCACGGCGCCATCACCTACTGCGCCTTCCACGACTACGTCGCCTGGATTCCGTCGTGGGTGTCGGCGGTGAACCCGGTGGCGCAGGCGCTGCCCCCGGCGGAGCGTGACCGGCTGCCGGCCGTCCGGCAATTCACCGACAGCTGGCTCAGCGCGGACAGCGACGAGGGGGAGTCCATCAGCACCTATCTGATGTGGGGACGCGCCGGAGCCGAGGACACCTACCGGGCCGTGCTCGCCTCCCAGGTCATTCGCTCCGTGCTGGGACTGCGACCGCCGAGGACGGGTTGCGACCTACGGGGCCAGAGCAGGGCACTGGTGGGTCTTTGGCTGCTCGGCCAAGCCGTTGCGCCGGCTCCGCCCGAGGACCGGGAGATCCAGCTCGGCTCCTCCTTCTTCAGCTCGGTGCAGTCCCCCCTGGGCATGGTCCGGTACGGCGCGGCCGAGCTGGGGTACGCCCGCAAGCTGCTCGCCACGCCCGACGCCCGGCAACGGATCTGGACGCACTGGGACACACTGCTAAGGCCCGGCACGACGGTCGAGCAGGCGCTTCCGCTGCTGGGCCTGCGCCCCGAGTACCCCGCCGAGCCGTTGAAGGGGCAGCCATGCTCGTGATCCAGCTCATCAGACCGATCGCGCGGGCGATCGACTGGATTCCTCTCGCAGTCACCGGGATGCTCGCCGCGGTCATGGTCTCGGTGATCGAGGCCGGTTCCGCGTTAGGCGTCGGGACCGCTTTCTCCCTGCTCAGGATGATGGGGGTGATGCTGGGCGCCGCTGCTGGATTCGCCGTGATCGACGAGATGACCGCGAGCACGGGCGCGGCCCCGGTGCCCCGCTGGCTCCGCCAGTGGCTGCGCTGCGGCTTGGGGGGCCTTTTCGCGGGTCTGTTCTGGGGGATCGCGTGCGCCATCGCCGTGGCCCGGCTGCCCGAGGGCGGACAGCTCAAGGTGGCGGGGATGGCGGTGGAGGCAGCGGTGTGCATCGCGATCGGCCTGCTGTCGGCGTCGGTGGCCGGGCGCATGCACCAGGGGAAGGCGGCCGCCCTCGCGGGCATGGGCGGTCTGCTGGTGATCGTCTCGGTGAGCCTGGTTCTGCGGGGACCGTACTGGCCGTGGCTCTATCCGGACGAGGAGAACTGGGAGATCGTGCACCACGGGTGGCTGGCCATGCTGCCGCCCGTGCTCGCCGCACTGGGCTGGGCGAGCCGGGATCTACGCTGACGTTCAGGTGCGCGGCCGCGGTCAGGTGGGCGCCCCGGTCGGCGTACTCGTTCGAGCCGAGCACGGCCACGTCGCCGGTGCGCAGTTCCTCGGCCATGCGGAGTAGCCAGCGACTCCGGGCCGGCGCCCGTGCGCGGAAGGGTCTTGCGTCGTTCAGCGGGCAGCCTGGGTGCCGGTCTTCGCCGTTGCGGCGCGTGCTGGGGGCAGCGACCTTTGGAGGAGGACGCCGACCAGCAGGATGAGGCTTGCGTTGAGGAGCTGCAGCAGGTCGAGGGCGGGTCGGGAGATGACGTCGTTCAGGAACAGGTTGATCGTGAGCGGCAGGGAGCCGTTGGCGGCCACGCCGACGCCGACGATGCCGAGCAGGCGCCACTTGCCGAGCGCCGGGTCCTGGTGCTTGAGGAAGATGCTGATCATCCAGGCCGAGGCGGGCAGGAACATCACGACCGCGGTGAGCAGCCCCGGGTTGTACGTGCCGGTGACGACGGCGGGGACGATGTGGAAGAAGCAGTTGACGATGACGATGCTGTAGAACGCGAACCCCATCACCACGTACTTGCGGGCGAGCAGGGCACAGATCACCGCCGCGACCCAGATCAACCCGATGTTGACGAACAGGTAGAACTCTGTCGGGATCGGGCATTGCGGGTAGGCGCTCTGGTTGAGCGTGGTGCACAGGGAGTCGGGGAAGGCGTGGTGGGCGCCGTCGGCGGCGATGCCGTACTCCTCGAAGTTGTGGAACAGGTACACGACGACGGCGACCCAGCCCAGCCAGGCCGGGTCCTTCCATCGGGACAGAGTGCGGCTGCTGCGCAGCGCGTCGGTCGCCAGGAGGGCGACCGTCAAGACGATCGCGGCTCCGAGGCCGATCCAGGCGAACTCGAGATCGAATGTGGAGAACATGCGCGGGTGCCTTCCAGGGGTTCTTGGTGCGGGCCCACTGCTGGGGTGCGGGTCGCACATCGAGGGTCCGGACCACCGCACTGTATTTCAACATTTGTTGATGTCAACACTTGATGAGGGCGGGTAGAGTGCCTGGTATGAGCGAGAAGGACGCCGAACGTCCCGGGCGGCCGCCCGGCGGCGATGGCCGTAACCGGGACCGCATCCTGGCCGCGGCCAGGCACGAGTTCGCGGCCAAGGGGTTCCGCGGGGCGACCATGCGGTCGATCGCCGCGGCGGCGGGGGTCGACGTCGCGCTGCTGGCCCACTACTTCGGCAACAAGGACGGCCTGTTCGCCGCCACCCTCCAGCTGCCCGGCCAGGCCGTCCAGCAGATCCAGGGCGCCTTCGACGGGCCCGTCGGCGAGCTCGGCGAGCGCCTGGCCCGCGCCTACCTGTCGTTGTGGGAGGACCCCGGCCTGGCCGGAGCCCTGCGCGCCACGGTGGCGTCGGCCTTGGCCCACGAAGGCGCCCGCGAGCAGCTGCGCGAGCTGCTCACCGCCGCCCTGCCCGAAGACGTCCGCTCCCTGCTGCCCGGCGACGACCCGGACCTGCGCCTGGCCCTGGCGCTCAACCACCTGTTCGGCATCGCGCTGGGCCGCCACCTACTCCGGCTCCCGGTCCTGGCCGACCGAGACCTGCCCACCCTCCTCGCCGCCGTCGCCCCCACCGTCCAGCACTACCTCACCGGCCCCCTGGGCCGCCCTGAGCCCGCCACCACCTGAGCCGCGAGCAGCCACCGGCCGAGACCCCCGGGATGCGCGCGCCGGTCCGCCGGGTGCTGGAGTCGATGAGCGGGGTGCCCACGCTGGTGGCGGCCACCGCTTCGACATCCTGGCCGCCTAAGCCTTCTACCACGAGCATCTGGTCAATCTGATCGGCGGGCTGTCGATGCGCAGGCAGGTCCCGCACTCGGTACTGTCGTCGAGGGTGGAGACGGCCTGGACGTTCACCTCCGAGCGGACGCCCGAGGCCAAGCCGCTGCCGCTGCTCGCCGTCCGCTACGCACCGGCGGATCTGGACGGCTTCAACCGTGCCCGTACCGGCACGGTGACCAGGGTGCCCGTCCGGGGGGGAGCGTGACCCCGGTGCACCGCAGGCCCAGGTGGCGTCGCTCAGGCTGGAGATGACGGAGAGAGCTGGCCGCCTGTGCCCGTCGTCCCGGTCGGATCCGGCTGGACCGTCATCCGCGCTTACGCAGCCCGCTGATCGACCCGCGATCGTGAACCACGGCCCTTTCACGAGACGGTCGATGGGCATGCCCAAGATGACCACTGCGGGGTCTTCGCTGGTCCCGTCGTTCGGGAGCGGCGGGACGTGTCAGCCGACGTCCACGCCCGGAGGGCAGTCGACGGGCTCGGAGGTACCGTCGGCGTGCTCGATCCGGCAGCCGTTCTCTGTGCCGTCGGACGGGGTGAAATGCCCTGAGATGGCGACGAAGAGGGCCAAGCCGATGGCGGCGGCGATGAGCCCGATGACGATGCCGCCGTAACCACCGCCGACGCCGACGTCACCGGCGGGCGCCGCCTTCGTCGGGTCCTGCGGATCGTAGAGGACGTCGGTCTCCCTGCCGACGCCCAGCTGCGACTCGGTCCAGGACTCGCTGGTCACCTCCCGCCCTTCGGCGGTCGTGAAGGTCAGCACCGGACGCCGGTGCGCCCTCAGATGCTCGCCGCGTCCCGTGAACGTGGTGGCCACGTCGGTGACCACGCCCGGCACCCGCCGCGCCCCGCGGACGAACCGCCTGCCGTGCACGATCCCCCTGACCGACACCAGCACGACCACGGCGCCGAACGCCACGAACAGAAGGGGCAGGTACTCGAATACTTGCTCCATCGCGCTCCCCTTGGAATCGGCAACACCCGGACAACGATCGACGACGGTTCATGGTTCGCGGCGCTACTCGTCGCCGGTTTCCGAACATCCGCGTGCAACGGGAACGGCCGGAACACGCCAGGAAGGGGCCGTGGGCTGCTGTAGTCGCGGCTCAGCGGGTTCGGCGGCAGGCACCACCATCCCCTGCAAGGTGGCCCGGCCTGTGCGAGATGCTGCAGCGCACTGTGGCGGAGCTGCTGCAACGTCCACCCCTGGCGGTGCCGCCGTGCCGGCAGGTGGGGGAGGATTGGGGCCGGTTGGGGAACGCCACGATGGACACGGAACCGCCTCCCGCAAGGCGAGACGATCTCCAGCCCGCCGCCCGGGTCGGAGTTCGCTCGCGCCTCGGCCCCGTGGGCCTTCGCGATCGCTGCGACGATCGACAAGCCGAGCCCGGCACCCTGTCCGGGGGCGTGTGGAGCCGTCGGAAGGCTTGAAGAGGTCGCCGAAACGTTCCTGGGGCACGTGCGGGCCGGTGGTACGTACCGTCAGCGCTCCACGGGAGAGCGTTACCTCAACGGTTCCGCCGGGATGGTTGTAGCGGACCGCGTTGTCCAGGAGGTTGGTGACGAGCCGTTTCAGCAGGCCAGGGTCCCCGTCGACGGTGAACGGCTCCGCCCGCCCCGTCACACTGACGCCGCGGATCTCGCCGGCGTGCTCGGGAAGCCCGATCTCGATCGCTGCCCGTTGGACGGCCAGCGGAGTCCGCAGCTCGTGGGAGGCGTTCGCGATGAACCGCCGCTGCCCCTCGACGGACCGGCATGGCGCAGGGCAAGCACTGTGCGCCACTGTGTATGGCCAGTCCAGGCATCGGGGGTCACAGGTTGTCGGCGGCCGTTGCCGTGAAGCTCAGCAGCAGTTTGCCGGTCGTCTCGGGCGCTTCCACCATGGGGAGGTGCCCGACGCCGGGCAGCAGCTCGACCCGTGCGTTCGGGACCGCGTCGTCCGGGAGGTCCACCGGGCGAGCGGCCGTCGCGCTGATCCCCTTGCGGATCATCGCGTCCGAACGCCTCGGCCACAGGAGCGGGCCCAAAGGCGGGGCCAGCAGGAGTCGAAGGATGAA
>NZ_JBEYTJ010000033.1:0-122152 GCF_040642995.1 Nonomuraea sp. NPDC047529
CTGCTGGCCCTGCGCGTCTTCCTGCGTGCCCTCGTTGGGGTCCGCGCTCTCCGCGGGCGTGGCGGCCTCGTTCTCGGGGGCCTGCTCGGAGGGGGTGGCGGAGGACTGGGAGGAGGTGGGGGCGGGGCTCTGGTCGAGGGAGGAGGCGTACGCGGCAGCTCCGCCGCCCGCCACGAGGACGACCACGGTGGCAAGACCGGGGATGAGCATGGACTTACGCATTGAAATATCTCCGATGCATTGACGTCGTACTGACGCCCCCAGTCTGGGGAGACATGGGACAGCGGCAGGTTCGGCGGACCACAACGTGGGGTTAATACTGGCCGGAACCCCGTACCTGCTCCGGCCTGCGCCTGCGGGAAGGTAAGCGCCGCGCTAACCGAGTGCTGAGCGGGCGCTGTCGCGCCTCTCTCTACCGTGCGTTCATGAGATCAGGCAGCACAACGACCGTCCCGGTGCCGGTCTCCGCCGCGTTCCTGGGCCTGGGGGTGGTCGTCGGCTTCGCCGCGCGCACGCCGGCGTGGACAGCGGTGGACATGAGAGTCAGCATTGCAGGATCGCCGGCTGTACCTGCCAGACGACGTCAGGCACATCTGACAGCGTGGGCCGCACACCCCACAACAAGGAGTTGGCTGGATGAGTGGCATCGAAGTGACCCTGGTAGAACTCGAGCAGCGGCTGCTGGACGCGGACGCCGCCTTTGACGAGAGGTTTTCGGACGTTCGGGCCGCCCCATCCACCGATCGGGCCCGCTGACAGCACGCCGAATTCCGCCGGGTGAATCACGCCGTCCAGCCACAAAGTCACAGCCCCGCTGCGGGCATTGCGTCCCACCGGGTCAGGCACAGGTTGCAGAGAGAAAGAGCTCGGCGCGTGTCCCGGTCGAGCTTCTTTCGTGGTCCGGTGTGCAACTCGGCGGCGACGGCCCGTCTCGCCGCCCTGGTCCCACGTCAGCGAGCGCCTGAGATGGGCGGGCAGCGTGGCCATGGTCTCCACCAGGGCGTCACGCACGCGATCGGCGGTCCGGTCGATGGGTAGGTGGACGAGCGTCACGTAGCACGTCGTGCGCTCACCTCCTGCCCGGTCGCGTGAGTTGTTCGAGGCCTACCTCCAGCCACACAGCCAGGGACTCCCGCGCCCGGGGCGGGCGGCGCAGGAGGTCCTGGCGGGAACGGTCTCAGGATCGTGGGGCCACCCAGCGCCCCACGACTCTGGTGCGTCCGTCGGTGTTACTGGCGACGAAGGTGTGCAGGAACGCCTGTCGGGCGGTGTTCCGGCTCCCGTGTGCCAGGCTTACCGGTCACTGCTTGCCTGCCAGGGATGGGTGCGCCGTTTGGGAGCGCCGTCCGCGCGGACGATCTGAATGACCGACCGGCCGCGTCCCGATGTCCGTGCAGAAGTGATGTTCGGGCTCCGCTTCGCTCATCTCAGGCGAAGAGGGTACGCGGATCGTCCCGGCGTAATTGCTCAGACACTGCCCTTTACTGCGGTGTTGTCGGCCGACAGGTCGGCGAGGATCTGCGTGAGGGTGGACTTGACGCCCTGGATACCGTCGGCCCCGACGACGCCGGCCCAGCGGGCCTCCAGTCCGGCGAAGTAGGCGGCGCTGATCTCGGCGGCCCGGGTGCCCCGGTCGGCGAAGACGACAACCCTGCCTCGGCCATCGGCCGGGTCGGGAACGCGTCGCACGTAGCCGTGTTGTTCCAGGTGACCCACGAGTTCGCTCATCGCTTGCGGGGTCATCCCGGCTCTGCGGGCCAGTGTGGTGGGCCGGGTGCCGCCGCAGTCCATCAGCCGGAACACGTTCAGGTAGTGAGTGGGGCGTAGATCCTTGCACCCGTTCTCGACCAGGTGGCGGAGCAACCCGTCGAGGATCAGGTTGAACGTCTGCCCGATGAGCTGCAACAGGAGCGGCTCATCGGTTGTAGATTGTTCGGCCACCTTATAACCTCACCTTATAAAGCTTCCTGAATAGTTTCAGCATAGCCGAAGGAGACGAGATGCCTCACCCCTCCCCCGCGCGTCCAGTGAGGTGGCGCAGGGGCGCCAGGATCGCCGGGGGGACACTCCTCATCCTGTTGGGTCTGCTGTGGATCCTCCAGGGTGCCGACCTGGTACGAATCGATCCCATCTTGTGCGTCGCCGACTGCCGGCCCATCACCGGCGGGTCACCCGGCTGGCTGGCCATCGGAGTGGCCGCCGCGTTGGCCGGAGTCTTGCTCGTAGGTGTGCGAAGAGGTCCGCGCCGGGGAGGTGGCGAATCGGGACTCGAACGTCCCGTGGATGGCCGTTGAGAGGGAGATACTGCCATCTACGTGATTCATGCACCACGTCCACGGACGTGGTGCGAGCTCAAGGGCCCGGTCCTCCGGCCTGTTCACCATGCGGTGTCCAACTTGTCCTCATCGCCGCCGGGCTCCGCCTCGACCTGCTCGCCGCTGAACTGCCCACGCATTCTGCTCAAGACCTCTGCACGTAGATCGTCGCGTACATCGGCCTGGAGCGCGGCACCATCGACGCCGGCATCGCCCGCCGCCCGACGACACCGAGCACGGCACGAAGCGCTGGAAGCGCAAGACGACCGACACAGGCTGAGCCGGCGGCCCAGGATAGCTCGGCCGGCGGATGGCCGGCCGTGTGCGTCACACGGCCTGTCGCGGCGAGGCGGTGCCTGGGCCGGGCAACCGTACGGTCACCACCAGGCCGCCGCCGTGTCGAGGGACGGCCGTTACCGAGCCGCCGTGACCGCGGGCGATGGAGCGCACGATGGACAGGCCGAGGCCGAACCCTCTCCCACCGCCGGTACGCTCGCGGTTGAGCCGCCGGAACGGCTGGAACAGCGACTCGATCTCGTAGTGCGGCACAACAGGCCCCGAGTTGGCCACGGTCAGCACCGCGTCCTCGCCGATGGTCTTCGTGGTCACGGAGACGAGCCCGGAGGGCACGTTGTGCTCGACGGCGTTCTCGACCAGGTTCTGTACCAGCCGTTCGAGCAGGATCGGATCGCCTCTGGTGACCGCAGCGGCCGCGTCGTCGCAGGGCACGCCGCGCTGGTCGCACACGTGGCCGGCGATGTCGGCCAGGTCGACGGGGGTGCGCTCGGTGATGCCGTGCTCGGAGTCGGCCAGCGTGAGCAGGCCGTCGATCAGCCGTTCGTGCCGTTCGTTGACGGTCTGCAACGACGTGCCGAGCTGGATGCAGTCCGGCGAGGCGCCCGGCCTGCTGACCGCGAGCTCCACCAGCGTCCTGTTCATTGCCAGCGGGGTGCGCAACTCGTGAGAGGCGTTGGCCACCAGCCTGCGCTGTCCGTCGAAGGCCGCGTCCAGTTGCTCCACCATCAGGTTGAAGGCGTCGGCCAGATCGCGTACCTCGTCTTGCGGGCCGTTCATGACGATCCGTTCGTGCAGTCCCCGCCCCGCGCCCACGGCCAGCCGCCGCGCGGTCTCGGTGACGCGGTGCAGGGGCTGCAGCGCGCGGCCCGCCACCAGCCAGCCGAACCCCACCGAGGCTGCGCCGACCAGCAGCAACCCGATCGCGCCCTGCGATATCAGCGAGGTGGTGGTCGCCGTACGGATCCGTTCGCTCAGCATCTGCCGTCCCTCGTCCATCGGCGGTCCAGACGGCGTGGACGACAGAATGTGCTTGCCACTGACGGCCGACGGCACCTGCTGGGACACCAGCAGGGTCGTCACGCCGAGCAGCACCACTCCGCCCACCAGGAAGAACGCCGCGTACACCAGGGTCAGCCTGGCCCTGATCGTGAGCTTCTTCATGCGATCCGGTACCCGGCTCCGGGAACGGTGTCGATCACGGAGACCTCCAGCTTGCGGCGCAGCTTCAGAATGGTCACCCGCACGACGCCGGTGAACGGGTCGATGTGTTCATCCCAGGCCCGCTCCAGCAGGTCCTCGGCCGACACCACCGCCCCGTCGGCGCGCAGCAACTCGGCGAGAACGGCGAACTCCTTGCGCGACAGCGCGACGTAACGCCCATCGCGGTACACCTCCCGCCTGGCCAGATCCATCCGGATGCCACGGCGGCTGAGGACCGGAGGCGTGGCGGGCCCGGTGCGCCGCAGCAGCGCCTGCACTCTGGCCGACAACTCGGCCAGCGCAAACGGCTTGGGCAGGTAGTCGTCGGCGCCGAGTTGGAGGCCCGCCACCCGATCCCGTACGGCCGCAGCAGCGGTCAGCATGAGAACGCGGGTTCGTGTGGCCGATTCCACGATCGATCGGCACACGTCGTCGCCATGGACGGCGGGCAGATCACGGTCAAGGATGACCACGTCGTAGTCGTTCACGCCGAGCCGCTCGAGCGCCGAGCCGCCGTCGTTGACCACGTCAACGGCCAGCGCGTCGCGACGCAGCCACTCGGCGATGCCGTCGGCCAGCACCGGTTCGTCCTCGACGATCAGAACACGCACGCTCAGAAGTTCTATCCGGTTGGGTGTATCGCCACCGTTAACGTTCGCGCTAACGCCACGGTAATCGGCTCTGCGATGAACTCCGGGCCATGAAGACGAAGACGCTGATCAGGCTCCTCGCCATGGGCCTCGTCCTTGCCGCCTGCGGCGCCCAACCTGAGACCAGGGTCGCCACCGCGAGCGGCGCTACGGCGAGCGCGGCCGCGAGCCCTTCGGCCGCCGGCGACGGCGAGCTGGCCTTCGCGCGGTGCATGCGAGGTGAGGGCGTCGACATCAAGGACCCGACCGACGGCCGCTTCGAGGTCAGCAGCGACATCGCCGAGAAGAAGAAGATGGACGCCGCGATGGCCAAGTGCGGTCGCCTCCTGCCCGGCGGTCAGGGAGGCAAGCCGAGTCCGCAAGATCTCGACAGCGCGCGCAAGCAGGCCAGGTGCATGCGCGAGAACGGGTACCCCACGTTCCCCGACCCCGACTCCAGCGGAAGGCTCAAGCTGGACGTCGGCGCCCTCGGAGCCGGCCCTGACGACCCGAAGTTCAAGGCCGCCATGGAAAAGTGCCGCGCGGCATGACCGGCCGGCTCGCGGCCGGGTCGCTGATCCTCGCGGCGGTCTGCGCCACCACCGCGGTCATCGTGTTCGGCGGGCGCGGAGACGAACCGGTCGCCCGCGACGCCGTGCCCGCCGCTCTCGCCGAGGTCACCGAGCAGGACCTGGCCGACACCACGACGGCCACGGGGATCGTGGGCTACGGCCGGGAGCGTCCGCTGGCCGCGGCCGCTCCCGGCACGGTCACCGCGCTCCCCGCCATCGGCTCGACGGTCCGGCGCGGTGGCGTGCTGTTCAAGGTCGACCAGGTCCCCACCGTGCTCTTGTACGGCAAGATGCCCGCCTACCGGACGCTGCGGTCCGGCGTGCGAGGAGCCGATGTCCGGCAGCTGGAAGAGAACCTGCGCGAACTCGGCTATCACGGTTTCACCATCGATGACGTATTCAGCGGGGAGAGCGCGCGGGCCGTACGCAAGTGGCAGAAGGACCTCGGCGTCAAACAGACCGGCGTGGTCGAGCTCGGCCGGGTCGTCTTCCAGCCGGACGCCGTCCGCGTCAACGACCAGACGGCAGTGCCTGGGACGCTGGTCCGTCCGGGCTCTCCTCTCCTCACCGTTACCGGGACCGCGCACTTGGTCACCGTGCGGCTGGACGAGACGGAGTACCGGCTGGCCAAGATCGGCGCTGCGGCGACGGTCAGGACACCGGCCGGCGAGCAGGTTCAGGGGAAGGTCACCACGGCACAGTTCGTGGTCAATTCCGATCAGCGAGGCACGACCACGAAGGTGGAGCTGACCGTGGCGATCGGGGCCGTCGGCTACGACCGGGCGGCGGTCGATGTGACGCTCGTCTCCGAGGTGCGCAAGGACGTTCTCACGGTGCCGGTCGCGGCGCTCCTGGCGCTGTCCGAGGGCGGGTACGGCGTCGAACTCGCGGACGGCCGGGTCGTTCCGGTCCGGACGGGGCTCTTCGCCGGTGGGCGTGTCGAGGTGTCGGGCCAGGGGCTCACCGCCGGACTGAAGGTGGGGATGCCGACATGATCGCGCGGCTCGAGGGCGTCACCAAGGCCTACCCCGGTGGTGTCATCGCGCTGGATGACGTCTCGCTGGAGGTCGAGAAGGGCGAGCTGTTGGCCATCGTCGGGCCGTCGGGGTCGGGAAAGTCCACCATGTTGCACATCCTCGGCACCTTGGACCGGCCCACCAGCGGCCGGGTGCGCCTCGACGGCCAGGACGTGGACACGCTGCCGGACCGCGCCCTGTCGGAGTTGCGGGCCACCAGGATCGGGTTCGTGTTCCAGCAGTTCCACCTGACCACAGGCGCGTCGGCGCTGGACAACGTGGCCGACGGACTGCTGTATGCAGGGGTGCCGCTCGGGCGGCGGCGCGCCCTGGCGCTGGAGGCGCTCGACCAGGTGGGGCTCGGCCGTCGCGTTCGGCACCGGCCGCACGAGCTGTCCGGCGGTGAGCGGCAGCGCGTGGCCATCGCACGGGCGGCTGTGCGCAGGCCTGTCTTGCTGCTGGCCGACGAGCCGACGGGCAACCTCGACTCGGCGGCGGGCGCGGGCGTGCTCGCGCTGCTACGAGAGCTGAACGCGTCAGGGACCACGATCGTGGTGATCACACACGACTTGGAGATCGCGCACGCCCTGCCCAGGCAGGTGCGCATGCGGGACGGGCGGGTGCTGCCATGACGGCGCTGTCGGCCAGGGACGTGATCAGGGTGGGCGGGGCCGGGCTGCGCACCCGGCCGATGCGCGCCCTCCTGTCGGCCCTCGGCGTCGCCATTGGGATCGCCGCGATGGTGTCGGTCGTCGGGATCTCCGCTTCCAGCCGAGCCGAGCTGGACCGGACCCTGGCCAGGCTCGGCACCAACCTGCTCACGGTCGCGCCGGGCCAGACCGTGTTCGGCAAGCAGGCGCAGCTGCCGCAGGGGGCGGCGGCCATGATCCGCAGGATCCGCCCGGTGACGGGTGCCGCCGCTACCGCGCTGCTGCCCGACGCGCACGTTTACCGCAACGACCGGATCCCTGCGGCCGAGAGCGGCGGCATCGCCGTCGTCGCCACAGAGCTGACCGTCCCCGATCTCGTCGGGGCGGCTGTGGCGCGAGGCACCTGGCTCAACGGCGCGACGGCCCGGTACCCAGCCGTCGTGCTGGGCTCGACGGCGGCTGAACGGCTGGGCGTCACAGAGCTGGGACGGCAGGTGTACCTGAGTGGACACTGGTTCACCGTCATCGGGATGCTGGACCCGGCACCGCTCGCGCCGGAGTTGGACTCCTCCGCGATGATCGGCTGGCCCGCTGCCGCACGGTACCTGTCGTTCGATGGGCATCCGACCACGATCTACACCCGCACCGAGGACCCGGCCGTGGAAGCGGTGCGCGCTGTGCTGGCCGCCACCGCCAAACCTCAGGTGCCCGGCGAGGTGAACGTGTCCAGGCCATCCGACGCGCTCGCCGCCCGACAGGCGACGGACCGGGCCCTGACCGGCCTGCTGCTCGGCCTCGGCGCGGTCGCCCTGGTCGTCGGGGGTGTGGGCGTGGCCAACACCATGGTCATCGCGGTCCTGGAACGCAAAGCCGAGATCGGGCTGCGCCGGTCACTGGGGGCCACGCAGGGGCAGATCCGCGTCCAGTTCCTGGCCGAGGCGCTGCTGCTGTCCGGTCTCGGCGGTATCGGCGGCCTGTTCCTGGGTATTGCGGTGACCGGTGTGTACGCGGCCATCCAGGCCCTGCCGATGGTGATCCCCATCTGGGCACTGGTAGGCGGTCTGGCCGCAACCCTGATGATCGGCGGCCTGGCTGGGCTCTACCCCGCCATCCGTGCCAGCCACCTGGCCCCGACAAAGGCGCTGGCCTCGCCCTGACCAGCCGCCATCACACCACTGGATCGGCGGCTGGCCGCTGGGCGCGGCGGTGCGGGGAACGCGGTGAGTCCAGGCCCGGCGGCCACGGTTTCGGCTTACGTCGTGAGGCACTGTTGATCGGTAAGTCGGCGTACGAGGCCGGTGAACATGTGCTGGTGGACGTGGCGCGGCCTCCGTAGCTGCAATGTTCGCCGGCGCCTTCGAAGTCCGGGAGGCTGATGAGGGTGGCCGGGCAGCTCCGGCGTGTGCGGGAGCCGTCCGGCCGAAGTGCCGACTCGCCGATGGGCGTCGGCACTTCGCTGGTTTTGAGGACAGGCTAGTGCCGGTACGTCCAGGACATGGTCGAGGGTGAGCTCGCTGGTGTGCGGTTGGCCATCGAGCTCAACCGTGCCATACAGGGCCACCAGCCTGTCATGGGTGAGCGGAACTCCACCTGCGGGTTCCCGGGGAGACGGCGGGTACGGGTATGGCTCACCGCAGTCCATCCGATCGGCCCGGGCCGGATCGGGTGGACACGAGCCGGTCCGCAGAATTGCGAGGGGGCTGCGGTCCCGCCCACATTTCGCAGCGATGGCATGGTGTGCGTCTTTGAAGCTGGCAGGGGTTTCAGCGTCATGGCGCCGCGATGCCTTTCACGATTCGCCGCAGATCACGCGCGGGGGCGGTGACCACGATGGCCAGACCGAACTCTGGAGTCCAGGCGAACTTCCGGGTGGGCGTGGAGGCCCCCGTGTCGAGCAGTTCCCCCTGCACCCCGGCGATGGTCGCCGACTCCGGCTCACCTCTGGACACGCTGCTCCACCAGGTGGCGCTCGGAACCGCCGCCCCACGCTGGATGGAGACAGTGACGGTGTCTTCGCCGTCCGGGCCAATCCACCGCCGGGTGGTGGAACGCCAGCGTGGTGCCATGACGGTCTCCACAGGACCCGACCGCAAATTCGGATCATTGAAGGAGATCGCGATGCCGTCGACGGACTCGCCCTGGCCTTCGGGAGGCGACTGGATGCCCTCGGCGATCCGTACCAGGTCCCCCTCCGGCAGGTGGTCCCCCCTGACCCGCACGCCGATTCCCGGCTTGACCAGCCACAGCAACACCCGGCCTGCCTGCCCGGTGGCTCCCGCGTAGGCCGGCTGGCCATGCACCGAGGCCGGACGTATATCAGTCAGCGACTCCTTCGGCGGTTCGGCGGCACGCAATTTCGCAAGCGTCGCCGCGGCCCGGCCGTATACGACCTCGACGGAGACGCGCCGACCGGACTCGCCCTGCCAGAGCCGGGCAAGCGCCTCAAGATCCGTGCCCGCCCTCCCCACGGCCCACATGCCGGCTGGCATGTATGTGACGCGTAGTCCGGCGAAGGCGGGATTCCAGCCCGTCACCCGCAGCCCGTCGATGATCCGGTCGCGCTCGCCCTTCAGGGCCGCCGAGACCGCGACTTTCAGTACAAGGCGGTGGTCGGCGACCCACATGGCGCTGGTGCCGTCGCCTGACAGCACTGGGCCGTCGACGGATCGCGGTTCGACCGGTGAGTCGACCATGTTCAGGGCGAGAATGTCCATCGCGTCGCGCACGACACCGTCTGTGCGGTAGGCCGAAACCTGGGCGAAGTCGCCGCCGGCCTGCCATCTCAGCGCCTCACCGCGCAGCCGGATCTCTCCTTCGACGTCTTTCTCCTGCGCCCGCAGGCGTTGCGGGGCACCCAGCCCCTCCGGGATGTAGCCGATCCGCACACCCTCCAGTTCCGGGGAGGTGGCGACCGGGTCAGGCCGGGTGACGATGTACGGCGACACGACGCCGATCGCCACCAGCACGGCGGCGGCCGCAGCGATGCTCGCCGCCAGTCTGCGCCGCCTTCTGCGCAGCGCCACCCGGGCCGTCACCCGTACGGCCAGCTCCGGCGCCCCCCGCACTGGCCGGGTCGCGTCGGTCATTCCCTGGCGTAGTCGTTCCTCAATACCGCGCACTGTTCGCCACCTCCTCACCCAGCAGCGCCCGCAGGCGTTTCAGTGCCTTGGACGTCTGGCTCTTGACCGTGCCGACGGAGCAGCCGAGCATCTTCGCGGTCTGGGCCTCAGTCATGTCATCCCAGAACCTGAGCACCACCACAGCCCGCTGCCGGGGCGGCAACGCCCGCAACCCGTCTACGACGATGTGCCGTAACTCGATGTCCTCCCGCGCGGTGGGCAGTTCGGGAGGGGTGTGCATCGGAATCAATCGCACGAGGGCCAGCCGCCGCGCCCGGCTGATCGCCAGATTGACGATGATCCGCCGGATGTAGGGCTCGGGGTCGCCGCCACGGCACAGCCTGTCCCAGCGCAGGCACGCCCGCTCCAGCGCGGTCTGCAGCAAATCTTCGGCTTCCTCCAACGAACCACAGGTCAGGTACGCCGTGCGCATCAGGCTTGTACTGCGGGCGGCCACGAACTCCGTGAACCCGTCCGTATGCGGCGTCACTGAACGCCCTTCGAAATCATGACCCCATACACGCACAGCACGCCGCGAAGGTTGCCTTGGTCTCCCAGCCCAGTCGGCCTTCGAGGAGGCTGAGTGCCGGAATGAGCGGTGGCGACCTGGGGCTCCTTCACCTGTTAGGGATCCGTGACGTGATGGCCGGGGACCTCCTACCGCTCCGGCCAGCCGCCACTGGGTTGATCAGTGGGTACGACGGCGGGGCGCCAGCACCTCGGTGACCTTGGCGATCGCCTCAGCGCCGGGTTTGACATGGCGCATGGCGGTGCGGGGGTTCTGGTGCCGGGTCAGGCCCATGATGAGCTGCAGCGGGATCTCGGCTTCGCCGAGGTGGGTGGCCGCTCTGTGGCGCAACTGGTGCAGATCGAGCCCGGCGTACTTCTCCAGCAGGACACGGGCGCGGTCGTAGCCGAGGCGGGCGCGGCCGGTGTGCGGGCAGATGTCGCCGGGTCCGGGCCGACGGGCCGGAACCGGACGCCGCTCGGACAGGAACAGCGGGCCGTGCGTACGGGCGCTGTCGTCCGGGAGCCGGAGCAGGCGGGGCAGCAGGTGGGCGGTGCCGCGATCCCAATACACCCACTCGACGGCGCCGCCCTTGGACCGCACAGGCGCGCGTCGATGCTCCAGGTCGAGGTCCTCGACGTTCAGCGCCAAGATCTGGTTGCGTCCACGGGAGTGGTGTACGAGTTTGACCTGGTCACAAGCGTGGCGGCCGTGAAATGGAGACGGCCATCGCGTGATCCTTCGAGTGCGAACAACGAAGGAGACCAAGGCGATGGCCGCAGACCGATGACCCCAGCGTGTTGCGATCCATGGTCAAGACCATGGCCGAGGCATTGATGTCGGCCGAGGCCGACAGCCTGCGCGAGGCAGGCTACGGCGAGCGCAGCGACGAACGGACCAACCGGCGCAACGGCTACCGCACCCGCGAGTGGGACACCCGCGCAGGCTCGATCGAGCTGGCCATCCCGAAGCTGCGGTCGGGCTCCTACTCCCCCCCACTGGCTGCTGGAACGCCGCCGCCGAGCCGAGCAGGCACTGATCAGCGTCGTGGCCACCAGCTACCTGCTCGGCGTCTCGACACGGCGCGTAACACGGCGCGTGGACAAGCTGATCGAGCAACTCGGCATCAAGCACATCTCCAAAGCCAGGTCTCGGCGATGGCCAAGACGCTGGATGAGCAGGTCGAAGCGTTCCGGACCCGGACGCTGGACGCCGGCCCGTACGCCTTCGTCTGGCTGGACGCCCTGACCCAGAAGGCGCGCGAGGGCGGCCGCATCATCAACGTGCACGTCTTGGTCGCCACCGGGGTGAACGACGACGGACTGGACGGACATATTCGGCTCCTTCATTGTTGCCCGGCTGTGGAACCACCGCCGCAGGGGGGCGGCCAGGTTGTGGCCGCCACCGGAACAGGATGAGTACGGGTTACTCATGACGGCACGAGCGCGGGCGCAGACACTCGGCCCATGCTTATCCGCCGCGTGATCGTGCCGCTCGTCCTATTCGTCGTCGCCGCCCTGCTCGGCGCCCCCGCGGGGCACGCCGACGGCGCGGTGCACGGTGAGTGCGAGTTCCTCGGGACCTCGCCCCTGTCGCTCGCGGAGGGCGAGCGGCCCCGTGCCCGTATCACCTTCCTCAACGACAGTCAGGAGAGCGGCTGGTTCACCGCCACGGTGGAGGCCGGGTTCCACTACTGGCACGCCACGCCGTTCTACCGGCAGTTGTTATCCGCCGAGACGGGGCTGGTGCAGGGGGAGTTCGACCTGCCGCCGGCGTACGCGGAGGGCCTCGGTGACGCGAGCGGCCTGCGCATCGACATCACCTCGACGTTGTCGGGCGACACGACGATCGGCACCTGCTCCACCACCCTGAAGGTGCACACCGGCCGTGACACCGACCAGGACGGGCTGCTGGACGACTGGGAGATCAACGGCATCGACTACGACCAGGACGGCACGGTCGATCTCGCGCTGAACCAGCCCCCGTACAGCGCCGACCCGAACAAGAAGGACATCTTCGTCGAGCTGGACGCGATGTTCTGCCTGGCGTCGTACTGCCAGCGCTCCAGGGAGTTCGACCCGAACGCCATCAGCCAGGTGGTGACCGCATTCGCGGCGCACGGCATCACCCTGCACGTCCATACCGGGGAGCGGGCCGGCGAGGCGGAGCGGATCACGTTCGACACCAAGAGCCCCGGTAGCTGGGACGACTTCGACGATGTCAAGTTCGGCGACTCCGCCATCGCCTGCGACGGGAACTTCGGCGACGTGCTCGACCGGATCTCACGCAACTGCGAGAACATTCTGGGCGCCAAGCGGCTGGCGTTCCGCTACGCCGTGTCGGTGCACGGGCTGACCGGCCTCGGCACCACATCGGGCCAGGCCGAGGCGGGCGACGACACCCAGCAGCACGTCGACCTGGCCCACCTGGCCCGAGTCGCCCTGCCGGGCGGCAACGACTTCGTCATCTCGCTCGGCGCGTGGGACAACACGCGGATCACCGCCAACGGCGGCCAGACCGCGGCGGAGGCAGGCACGTTCATGCACGAGCTCGGCCACACGCTCGGGCTGCAGCACGGCGGCCTGGACAGCGTCAACTGCAAGCCGAACTACCTGAGCGTCATGAACTACTCCTACCAGTTCCCCACGGCGTCCACCGCGTCCCGCCCCCTGGACTACCAGCCCCAGGAGCGCGCCCCCATGAACGAGGACCAGGGCCTCGACGAGGTGGGCGACGCCCTGCCGGGAGCGGGTAGCGCGACGGTCGTGTACGGGACGGTGGTGGCCGGGAAACCCGGAGTCGCGCTGACCACGCCGGCCAACAAGCCGGTCGACTGGAATGGCGACGGCACCCGCGCGACGAGCCAGTCCGGGGACGTCAACCACATCATCATGGGCCCCGACACCACGTCCTGCCCCGTCTCCCCCAAGCAGACCCTCACCTCCTGGAACGACTGGGACCACCTGAACCTCAACTTCCGCGAGAGCCCCTGGTTCGAGGACGGCGCGCACAAGGGCGTGCTCGGCCTGGGCAGCGCCGAGATCACCGCCGAGGCCGCCGCGAGTCTCAACCCGCCGATCGACCTCACCGCCGCCAAGACCGTGGACAGGCAGGACGCCTCCCCCGGCGACCGGCTCACCTACACCGTGGCCGTGGGCAACAAGGGACCCGCCACCGCCACGGCGGTGAAGATCGACGACACGATGCCCGGCGGCGACGTCGTCCACCGCACGACGTCCGACGTTCCGGCGGGCGGCTCCGCGCGGGAGACGTTCACCTACGACATCCCCTGTGCGACCACGGACGGGACGGTCCTGACGAACAAGGCGGCCGTGTCGGGGACCAATGAGCGCGGATACGCCGAGACCGGCACCCTGTCCGACAACACCGCCGAGGTGTCCATCACGGTGCACCGGTCGGTGATCGGCGTGGCGGCCACCGCGCCCGCCACCGTCAACGCCGGCGAGGCCGCCGCCTACACCCTGACCTACCGCAACACCGGCGGGGCCGCGGCCTCCGGCGCCACGCTCACCGCCACGCTGCCCGCCGGCCTCTACTACAGCGCCGCGCTCGACCAGGGCGCCGGGCCCCGCCCCGGCTCCGTGAGCAGGAACACCGACGGCACCACCACACTGCGCTGGGCCATCGGCACGCTGCCCGCCGGCACGGGGACCGGCACGATCGCCTTCACCGCGCGGCCGAGCCTGCTGCTCCTGGACGCGGCGACGGTCACCGTGCCGGTCTCGCTGAGCGCCGACGGCTCCGGCCCGTGCCCCACCAGCCCCGCCACCGCGACGGCGGAAACGCGGATCACGACCGTCTCTCCCAGCCGCGACCCGGGGCTGGTCACGTTCTGGGCACTGCGGCCCGACCTGCGCACCGCCGAGGCGCTCGCCCGCGTCCAGGCCACCGACGACCGCTTCGACGGCGCCGACGGCTCGGCCGCGAACGGCGCGCTCTCCCTGCGAGAGTCCACCGCCGTCCTCACCCTGCCGCTGACGCAGCCGCGCACACTGCGGGCCGAACTGCTGGCCACCACGCTCAACCTGGCCGGCCGCCGGATCAACGCCGGCACTGCCGTGGACGGCCTCACCGCGCGGGCCCTGGGGGTGCGGACGGTGGGCGAGGCCGTCCGCCACGCCCAGGCCACCCTCGCGCAGCCGCCCGCGCTGGACAACCTCGTCCGCTACACGAAGGCGACCCAGGTGCTCGCCGAGATCAACTCGGGTCTGGCGAGCTAGCCATGTGCTTCCGAGGTGGCCGCCCCCGGTGGCCACCTCGGTGGCCACCCCCGTGGCGGCTTCGGTGGCGGCTTCGGTGGCGGCGGGGCGGAGCTGGGCCGCGCGGATCCGGGACACGTCCAGCTTGCTCGTACGGTCGAGGCGGTAGACCCCGTTCTGCTCCTGGAAGACGCCGGTGAGCTGCGTGTAGCAGTAGCCGAACATCAGGGGATCGTTCAGCAGGACCCCGCCCAGCCCGGCGAACCGCTCTGGATGACCCGCCCGAGTCCGACGACGTTGAGCACGGTCTCGACCTGGCTGACACCGGCACACTCGGCTTACATGACCTACATGGCTGACAACCCCTGGATACCGTCAGGCATGTGCGGTTTACCCCTACCTGCCTCACATGCCTGACGCTCTCTCGGCACCCAAGATGACCACCGCGCCCATCCAGGCCATGCTCGGCATGCCGCCCCTGGACACCCCGACGGCGGCCCGACCGGTGAGCCGATCCACGGCGAGGCCTGAGGTGGGGATCCGTCAGCTGGTCGAGGTGATGGACCACGCGCCGGCCACGTTGAGCCACCGCGAACACTGCGCCTGCCGATAACCACATCCGCCCAGGTCATTGCTCTGCGAGGGCTTTCGCTTCAACGTACGCGAGCTCCGGTCACCCGGGAGACGGAAGCGCGTACGGCAGGATGATCCGCCGTGCTGCTTCGCCTGGCCTACCTGACCGTCACGAACGCCTTCGCCGCGCTGCGACTGCTGCCCATGAGTGAATGGAAATTCTCGTTCGGCGTCACCAGATCGCCGTCCTTGAACGCCAACTCGGCGCTGACACGAGAGTGCGATTCACACCCGAGGACCGGGCCCTTCTCGCCGCTCTCCTCACCTCGCTGCCGCGTGAGGTTCTGCACCGCCTGCGGCTTCTCGTCCGGCCGGACACCGTCCTGCGCCGGCACCGCGCCCTAATGGACAGAGAACCCGAGCTGGGGCTATCGGCGGATCCACGGAGAGCTCACCACACTCGGCATCAAGATCGCGCCGTCCACCGTCTGGGAGATCCTCAAACAGGCAGGCCTCGACCCGGCACCCGAACGGGCAACCACCACGTGGGCCGACTTCCTGCGCTCGCAAGCCGACGCCCTACTGGCCTGCGACTTCATCGAGACCATCACTCTCGGCGGACAACGCCAGTACGTCCTGGCGGCCATCGAGCACGCCACCAGACGCGAAGTAGCAGTCCCCAGGGGGAAGGCATGGCCACCTCCTTGCTCAGCGGCGGCGACGTCCGCGCACGCTGTCGACGACCAGCGCGAGCACGCACAGCGCCGCCGTCACGCCGAAAACCAGTCGCACCGGGGTCGACATGCCCGACAGCGAGGCGACCGCGTTCGCGGCAGCGCTCAGCACCATCACGGTCCACAGCAGAGCGCGCAGCACACGGCGGCCGAAGGAGGACGGGCGTCGCCGCGCGGCGCTCTGGTCACGGTACGGGTCGGGCATGGCGGTGTTCCCTTCGTCAACGAGCCCTCCTGACGCTAGAAGAGGCGGCGCTTTCGCCGACAGGACGCATGCACCCGAGTCCCGGTGGTGCAGGCTCTACCTTCCGCATCCTGGCCGGGCTTGGTCGGCCAGTGCACCTGCAGGATAATGCGCTTGATTCGCGTTCTTCGGCCCCACCCGGCGCGGGAGTAGATGTTGATCGTGGCCACCGGAGCCACGAAGGTCCGGCTGTTCTTCTTGTTCCAGTCCATCGCTGATTAACCAGAACACTGCTGCGCAGGACGTAGCTCTGGCCGCACGGGTTGGCCGCCGTGCGGATGCCTGGGCCGACGAAGCAGGAGAGGAGATGATGGCGATCAGGACACCGGCCGCTAAGGGTTCACCAGCGGCTTCGATGAGGTGTTCACAGGCGACGACATTCAGGGCGCTGAAGATCCCGCCGCGCGCACCACGCACCAACGCGTTCGCCGAGCGATGGGTCCGCACCGCACGCACGGAGTGCACCAGCAGGCTGCTGATCTTGGGTGAGCGGCACCTCCGCACCATGCTGGGCGAATATGCCGATCATCACAATCGAGACAGGCCCGCACCACTCTCTCGGCCTTCGAGCTCCCACCGATGATGACTCCGACGGGGTCGAGCAGGAGCTCCAGGACATTCCGGGGCGGACCACTGTCTTGCCATTCGAACTCGATCCGGTAGCCGTGGCGCTCGGGAGTGCTTGGCTGCGGATGGCTCAGGTGCGTGGTGACATGGTCGATGCCCGCTCAAACCACGGTCAGGGCGACGCCGCGATGACGTCGGGTCGAAGCCAGCCGGTACGCGGCCAGGAGCGACGCCCATGCCATGCTGAGCGCGATGGTGAGGGCGAAGGCGACATTGGCCACCCTGGAGCCCTGCGCCGCGAAGATCGAGATCCAGGCCGTCACGAAGAGCGCGCCGGTCACCAGGCTGAGGGCGGCCCAGCCGCGGCGGCTGGCCGCCGCGAACCGCCGGCCGAACGCGAAACACGCGGCGATCAGCGCGAGAAAGGCGATCCCGGAGACAAGGAGGTGCAGCATCGCCTGCGTGCTCATGCTTGTGGGCGGGCCGACGGGCGTCCCGGGCGGGAAGCCGTCGGCAGGGTCGGCGGAGAAGCAGGCAGCGGCGATCATCCCGGCGCCGAAGACGCCGACCAGTCGCGGCCCCCAGGCGCCGCCCCAGCCCGCCGGACCACGAGCCCGGTGCAGGCCGACCGCTCCGGCCACGAACAGCAGGCCGCTGACCGCGAAGTTGGCGATCTGAATCCACCCTTCGTCGCCGTTGCTCAGCATGCTGGCCGGGTACCGGCTGATGTCGAACCCGTCCCTGGTGAGCATCTGCAGCAGGACCACGATGATGTAGAGCGGGCCGGCGGCGGTGCCGCACATCAGCAGCGTCCGCGTCGCCCTGCTGACCGCTGTGGTGGTGGGGTTGTCGGTCATCCGACCTGCTCCTTTCTTGAGAACGGGACGACTCACCGCGCGGCGGGTCATCTGTCGCCGTCCCCGCCGGTCTCGGGGGCGAAGTGCTGCGCGGCGAAGGCGACGGCCGCGGCGAAGTCGTCGTCGCCGGCGCCCCAAACGGCCTGGACCGTGGGTCCCCAGGCGTGGCAACTGGCGGTGACGAACTCCTTCCCCTCGGGCGTGTGGCCCCAGGTCGCGGGGTCGAACGTGACGCGGCGCAGGAACAGGTCGAGACCGAGCAGCGCGAGGTCCCAGCCGACTCCTATGCCGATCGTGGTACCGGGCCCGTACGTACGTGCCATCTCATCGACGATCTCGGCAGGTGCGGCGTGCTCCAGCTCCAGCACGGTCCCACCGCCGTCACCGCCGGGCGCCAGGCGCAATTCGACCTCGGTGAGCATGCCCTCCCCCAATACCCAGGTCACCTTGATCAGATGGGGCTTCTCGCAGCACAGGATCTCCCCGCCGGCGTTGTCCTTGAGCTGGAACGTGCCGCCGAGCCGCAGGTCGCCGTCGATCAGGGTGAGCCATCGGCTGATCCGGTCGGGGTCGGTGCAGGCGCTCCACACGGCCTCGATCGTGGCGTCGTACGTGCGCCGCAGCAGCAGTGAGCGTCCCGCGCCGATGGCGACCGACTGGTTGCCGATCTCCCGCTGGGTGGCGTTTATTTGATTGACGATGTCGATCATTCGTCCTTCTTCTCGTCGTTCGAGCCTGGTCGGCGCTCGCGCCGGGCCGCGCGCGACTTCAGTGGCCCGCGCGTCCAGGTGCCGGCTCCAGAATTTGCGAAAGCGCTCCAACTAGATGCCGATGGCGCCGCCGACCACGTCGAGTGCGCGCAGGAGCCATAATTTCAGTCGCAACTTATATAAGTCAATCCTGATGTAGTTGCGATCGGTCAGGATGTCGTCCGTGGAGTGGTGTAACCAGGCGATCGACTTCTGTGATGCTGCTTGTGTGGTGAGTTCGACTGGGTCGCGTGAGGCGGGCTGGTCGACTCTGCACCTGCCGGAAATCTCATCAATGCAGTTCAAGCGGCATGCGGATCTTTGTAGAGGACGCCGTCGAGCCGGCCTGTCGGCGTATGTTCAGGCTGGTGGTTCGCTCAGGGTGGGTGATCGGGTCCACGAGGGGACGCAGCGGGGCTGCTTGGTTCAGGACGATGGGCGCGGTGCTGGTTGTGAAAGTGTTCGTGCTCGCGTAGGCGTTCCTGGCCGACAATGTCGTCCACGCAGGTCATCCGGATCGCCCTGCTGATCACAACGTGCGCCGGCTTGGCTTGACGAAGATCAGATGGCAACCGCAACGCCATGAACAGCGATCATGCCCGCCAGGACAGGAACGCCGAACCCCAGGTCAACCTCAACGGCCGGGTTTCGGGCTCCCACAGGGTGGAGTTCTGTCCAAGCCTGCGTCCGGTGAACGTTCTTCGATCCCTGCGACCTTGGCGCACGAGAGGTCGACGGTGAGACCGGACGTGGCGATGCCGATCTCACCGTCGTATTCGGCCCGGGCGGCGGCTCGCGCGGCCGAGGTGTCCGCGCCTGGCTGCAGGTGCGTCAGCAGCAGGTGCCGGACATGGGCTTCCAGCGCTTGCCGGCCTGCCTGACGGGCGCTGGACAGGTGACGCCGGGCATCCTCCGGGACCTGGTTCACATAGGTGGCCTCGGCGAGTAGCAGGTCAGCGTCACGCGCCAGTTCCACCCTGTCGGGGCTCGGGCCGCTGTCGCCGGTATACGCGAGCACCCGTCCGCCCGCTGCCAGCCGTATGCCGGCATTGGGTACCGAGTGCGGCAGCAGGCGAGTCTGTGCGCGGAACGGACCGATGTCGAATCTGCTGCCGTCGGTGAACTCGCGCAGGACGTAGGCGTCGGTCAGCACTCCTGGGCGGTCCAGCGCGAGCACCGCGTCCAGGGCGCCGGGCAGCGAGTACACCGGCAACGGCGCCGGCGGGTCATCACGCATTGTGCGCGCCCTGAGCAGCGGGTTCAGGTCGGCGCAGTGGTCGGGATGTCCGTGACTGATGAACACCGCATCGATCTGATCGGCGTCGACCCGTTCCAGCAGTCGCGGCACCGTCCCAGATCCGAGGTCGACGAGCAGCCTGAACCCGTCGTGCTCCACGAGGTAACCACTGCAGGCCTGGCCCGCCGCCGGCCACGCACCGCATCCGCCAAGGATCGTCAGCAGCATCGGTGAACCCTAACGGATGTCGCTCGTTCTGGCAGACCGGCAAGCCACCTCTTCCCAAGAGCTGTTGGGAAAATTAGTATCCCAAGGTGCCTTTGGAAAATCGGGATGACCTTGTTCCCCTGCGCGCCCTGGCCAACCCGCTGCGTATCCGCATTGTGTCGCTGCTCACCGGCGCGTCGATGTCGGCCACCGAGGTCGCCGACGAACTCGGCATCGCGCACGCCTCGGCCAGCTACCACCTGCGCCAGTTGGTCAAAGCGGGCTTCCTCCAGCAGACGGACGAGCGTCCGCGGGCAGGCAAGGGCCGCCCGCAGCTGCGCTACCGGTACGACCCATCCAGCGGCGAGCGCCTCGACCGGTCCGAGGGACGGCAACTCCTCCACCAGGCGATGAGCACCGACTTGGCCAGGCGTCTGGCTGAGGCCGATCGCCGGCGCACGTCCATGGACGCCGAGGTGTGGCTGGCCAGGCCCGTCTGGGAGGAGATCGTCGGCCTGATCGACCAGGCCGTGGCGCTCCTGCACGACAAAGCCGGACCGCCGCACGACGGCGTCAAGGTCAGCATGACCGCGATCCTGCTCGAATTACGTGACGAACGATGATCGGCCGCCTGCTCGGCTGCGCGGCCGGCGCGTTCCTGTCGATCGGACTGCTCGTCCCGGCGGTTCCGCGGTACCTCACGGGCCCGCTGGGCCAGCAGGCGGGCATGGTGGGCGTCTCGCTGGCCGTCACCGCGGCGGCCGGGGTGCTCGCCCGCCCGATGGCCGGACGGGTGGCCGACAGGGCCGGACGCCGCACGGCCCTGTGCGCGGGCGCGCTGCTGCTGTCCGGCACGTCCCTCGCGCTGCTCGCCGTCGGACAGTTGCCGCTCTTCTTCGTCCTGCGCGGCGTCGCCGGCGTCGGTGAGGCGCTCGCCTACGTGGGCCTCGCCACTCTGGCCAGCGACCACCGGCGGCCCGGCGCGGCGATCAACCACTTCTCCGTCGTCGTCAACGCCGGCCTGCTCACGGGGCCTGTCATCGCCGAGACACTGTACGCCGCGTCCGGGTTCGCCGCCGTCTGGATCACCGCCGCGGCCGTGGCGCTGGGGTCGGCTGGGCTCGGCTTCACCCTGCCGAAGACCATGAGCCCTGACACGGAGAGGACCGGCCCGGATCCGGGAACCGGGCGGGCCCGGCTGTACCACGCGTCCGCTCTACGACCCGGCTTCGGCTACCTGGCCTCCGTGTGGGGCTACACCGCCATCAGCGCCTTCCTGCCGCTGCACCTCGCCGCGCTCGGCGGCGGCTCCGGCGGCCTCCATTTCCTGGTCTACGGCGGCGTCCTCGTCGCCGTCCGACTGGCCGGACATCGCCTGCTCGCCACGGCCGCCCCGACGCGCCTGGCCGTCGCCTCCCTCCTGCTGACCGGGACGGGATCGATCCTGCTTGCCGCCTGGCCCTCGCCGGTCGGGACATGGTGCGCGATCGCGCTGATCGGCGCCGGGCAGGGCCTCGGGCTGCCCGCCTTCCTCAGGATGGCGGTGCACGGCCTGCCCGCCGGCGAGCGCGGATCCGCCGTCGCCACCACGACGGCCTTCTTCGACGTCGGATTCCTCAGCGCTGCCCTGTCCCTCGGCGTCCTCGCCGACCGGTTCGGCCTGGCCGGCGGCTTCGCCCTCGTGGGCGCCGTGTCCGCTGCCGGAGTGCTGCTGTTCCTGCCCATGCGCCACAACGAACAGAAGGAGCCCCCCTTGACCATTCCCCCCGCTGACCTGTCCGGCTATGCCGACGTCGTGTTCGACGTGGCCGTGCCCCTGCTGGCGGACGACCGGGTGCTGATCAACGCCGAGATCGAGCACGCCCCGCTCGCCCGCGCCCTGGCCGAGGCCGCCTACGCCAGAGGCGCCCGCTACGCCGACATCTGGTACTTCGATCCGCACGCCAAACGATCCCGACTCCGGCACGCCAACACCGCGAGCCTGGCCGAGGTGCCCTCGTGGCTCGACGCCCGCAACGACGAACTGGGGCGGAACGGCGGCATCATCGTCAACGTCCGCGGCGCCTCTGCCCCCGACCTCCTGGCCGGGCTGGATCCGATCCGCGTCGGACTGGACCGCATGCCGTCGCTGACCTCACGGCAGCGGCTCCAGCTCAACAACCTGGTCCGCTGGACGATCGTCCCCTACCCCACCCCCGAGTGGGCCCGTGCCGTCTTCGGCGAACCCGACCAGGCCACGCTGTGGCGGCACCTGCGCCGCATCCTCCGTCTGGACGAGCCCGATCCGCGCGAGGCGTGGCGGCAGCGCATCGCCGAACTGCTCGATCGCGCTCGACGGCTCACCGAGATGCGCCTGGACGCCGTGCGGTTCGAGGGCCCCGGCACCGACCTGACCATCGGACTGCTCCCGGACGCCCACTGGACCGCCGCCCGCCTGGAGGACGTCAATGGCCGCCCGTTCCAGGCCAACCTGCCGACCGAGGAAGTATTCACCACCCCTGACTACCGGCGCGTCACCGGTACGGTCCGCGCCACCCGGCCGCTGTCCCTCGACGGCACCCTCATCCGCGACCTGGAGCTGACCTTCGCCGATGGCGTCGTGACCGACGTGAGAGCGAGCACCGGAGCCGACGTCGTCCGCGCACACCAGGCCACCGACGCGGGAGCGGTCCGGCTGGGCGAGCTCGCTCTGGTCGACCGTTCCTCGCGGGTGGGCGAAAGCGGCATCACCTACCTGGAGACCCTTCTGGACGAGAACGCCACCTGCCACCTGGCCTGGGGCGCCGGGCTGCCTCCGGGCGTGCCCGCCCACCTGCGCACGGACGACCCCGCACGGCTGGACGCGGCAGGCGTGAACACCTCGCGCGTGCACGTCGACTTCATGGTGGGCGGCCCGGACGTCACCGTCACCGGGCTGGGGCCCGGCGGGAAGGTGGTGCTCCTGCGCGACGACACCTGGGAGTTCTGACGCCCTGCCGGAGTGAGAAGGGTCGACTTAAGGGCTGTTGGGTGGCCGGAGGAGGTCTCCCCCGGCTCCCACAGACCCGGACGTAATCCTCTTGGCCGATCCGGCTCCCGTCATCCGGCACGCCGTCCTCGCTCGCTGCTGGACTCCCGTCTCCAGTCAGCCAGTGGCCTCAGTTGCGAAGTCTTGATCTTGGCTAGGGTCCGGCATGCCTGGGCGAGTGCCCGGCGGCTTTCCCATGAACAAGGCCGGTAGTTTCTCGCGGTAGCCCGACAGGCAGCCCTCGTCACGACGACGTTGGAGCACGTCCAGCGCTCCTACGCCGACCGCATGCGCCCCATGCTCGGCCTTGGCCGGCCCGACCCCATTTCTACGAGGTCGTCTACACCCGGAACGGAGCCTGCGAAGGTTCCTCGACCTGCTAGGTGACCCCCTATGAGGTCGTCCCACCCGCGTGCGGAGGACGATGGTGTAGTCGCGGGTGGCGTGCATCGAACCAGCGCAACCTGCCATCGCGCCCGGCTCTTGAGCCGGGCGCGGGAGCGATCGACCACTCCTGGGTCGTTGCCGGCCAGTTCCAGCGTGAGGTTGGCAAGTGCCCGTAACAGGCTCTGTGAACTCGGCCGTGCCGTCCGCATTGTCGTCCACAACGTCGCTGTCCATGGACACCGGCCGGTCCTTGACGAACTGGTCGAGGACCTGGCGGGCCGCGTCAGCATCCGCCGGGCGCGGTCGGCCAGTCCCACTCTGCCGAGACCGGCATCGGCGGTGTGGGCCAGCGACCGGCTGACCCCGCCGGTCGCCTGATGGCTGGCCAAGGTCAGCTGCTGCCCCTCGCGGTGCTTCCAGGTGGTGAGCAGGGTGTGCGACATCAACGGCAGGACGCCGCCGGGGTCGCTGAGACCGTGGGGAAGACGCCGTCCTCGGCACAGGTCGCTCCCAAGTCCTCCAGGATGCGCTCCGCCAGCCCCGCCTCGAGTGTGAGCTGCGCGAGCGTGGGCCGGTTTCTCGACGGCTTGGCGCAGTTGCGCCGCGGTCATCGGCCCGACCACGAGCGGGCGGGCCAGGGCCGGTGCCAGCTCGGGTAGGCGGCGTTGTCGATCGGCCGCCCGGTATCCACGGTGAGCCGGGAGGCCGCTCGCAACGGCGGCCGACTGAAGTACCGTGCGGTCCCCGAGCAACGTGCTCAATGACACGGAGTCAACACATCCTCAACGAATTCTCCACATGATCCGCCCGACTGTTGCATCGCAACGTCAGGCAAGGTGCTCATCCATTTCGTGAGAGGAAGCGATCGTCATGCAGGTTCGTATGATCACGGCAGCGCTCACCGCAGCTGTGGCGGTCTCGTTGGCGCCGGGCGTAGCGGGCATCTCGGCGGCCTCCGCCCAGGCAAGCCCTGCCGTCACGAGCAGCGTCTCCGTCTCCCTCACCTCTGCCTCGACTGCTGCGACGGCTACCGCGGCGGCAAAGTGGTATTTCTCGGGAGTGTTCGCCGTTAAGCAGGCGTGCCAGGTCGCGGGGCGCTACTACAAGGCCGTCCACTACGCGAAGGACTACAAGTGTAAGAAGATCCTGGTGGGGCCGGTCCACCGCCTCTACATTCTGAGGTGAGTTCGGCGTGGCGGGCCTTCTGACCGGAGGCCCGCCAGCATATGAGCCGACCGCCCGACAAGGTGGCAGGCCGAGCAGGGCATCAGCGGGAGGACGCTCGCCACGGGCTCGGGCGTCGTGCAGCTGCTACAGGTGGATGGCGAGGTCCACGGTCTGGCGCGGCTCAAGAACGCCGACCTCACCGCCCCCAGATGACCAGCATGGGTGTCAGCGACATCATCTCCGCCGCACGGTTCGGCCAGCCAGTATGGATCTTGTCATCCGGTACATGGGCGAGATTGGCGCGTTGATCGACGACAGGACCCCGCTGTCAGCGGGCCCTCCCGGACGCGGGCGCTCCGGCATGGGGTGCGCCACCTGTGGGCGCCGAGAATTGCCTCACCTGCTCTGACCTGGCATGTGTCCCTCGGACAGCGGCGGCGGTCGTCACCGCGTCGAGTCCCGCGCTGACGAGCACGGCGTCGCGCGTCGCCAGTTGTTCTGTCCAGTGAGGTCGGGTACGCGGCCGGCGGGTGGCAGGCCGTTCAGGGTGGGGCCGTGGGGGCTCAGACAGACGGGCGGAGCAGGTCGAGGAGGTGTTCGCGGAGCTCGCGCGGCCCGAGATCGGTCAGGACGAGCACGCCGTCCTCGCCGTCCGCCTCAGGTTCGGCCAGCACCACGCGGCCCTGTGGCGCGTAGATCGTCCAGCGTGTCTCCTCGACTTCGTCGGCCGGGCCGAGGCGGTGGTGGCTGATCTGGGTGATCGCCAGGGCCTCGGCGAAGATGTCCTGGCCCACGCCGCGCGCGATGTCGGTGAGTGCGACCCGCCGCAGCCCGTTCCCCTGCCGCTGCCCAGCTCC
Organism: Nonomuraea sp. NPDC047529; assembly: GCF_040642995.1. Classification (NCBI taxonomy): domain Bacteria; kingdom Bacillati; phylum Actinomycetota; class Actinomycetes; order Streptosporangiales; family Streptosporangiaceae; genus Nonomuraea; species Nonomuraea sp. NPDC047529. Next base: position 25,113 of record NZ_JBEYTJ010000033.1, read on the forward strand.
CGCGTGCGGGTCACAGAACTCGGCGAACCGTTCGGCCAGCCGCTCGATCGGCCCGATGGCCAGGCCGTGCAGGCCGCTCTCGTTGACGTTCTCCTCCACGGCCACGGGCCCGGGGCCGACGTAGAAGACGCGGGCCTGCCTGCTGTCGGCGAGGATCCGCTCGGCCATCACGACGTGCCGGGGCGTACGGCGGGCGGCGAGCAGGTCCTGCAGGTCGTCGGAGAGCAGCAGCGCGACGTCGTCGTCGCCCTCGCCGGTCGGCTCCGGGCGGGCGATGCCGCGCGCGACCAGGCTGCGCAGGGCCACCATGCAGGCGGTGTCCCTGGCTGCCGGGTCCTGGGAGTCGTACCAGGGGCGGGGGGCGAGCTGGTCGGCGTCGGGGCCGTCGAGCACGGTGAGCTCTTCGTCGGTGAGAGCGATGACGGGCACGTACGCGGTCCGCGCGCGTTCGAGCAGGGATTCCATGTCACCTCGCAGGATGGGTCAAGGACCAGGTGAGCTTCCGCCAGCCGTCGGCGGCCTTGTCGGTCGTGTGCTTCTTCAGCCAGTTGCCGACGCCCCTGGCCTGCTTGTTCTCCTTGCCCTTCTCGACCCCCCACTTGCCGAACGTCCAGCCCGCCGAGATGGTCCCGAGGGCGAGGCCGGTGATGACGACCGCCTCCGTCGCGCCGGTGAACGAGCCGATGACGCCGCCGAACAGGACCAGCAGGCCGCCCGCGATTCCCGAGCCGCCGGCGACGTAGTTGCCGGTCCGGACCCAGCCCGTGTCCTGATTGTTGAGGATGTCGTCGACCCCGGCGATGATGCCCAGGACCGCGGAGCCCTTGGCCAGGCCCTTGGCCACCTTGGCGTACCTGCCCGCGGCCAGGCCCTCACCCAGGTCGGCCGCGAGCTGGGGCCGCGCCTCGGCCATGATGCGCTCGGCCGTCTCCACCCGCTGGTTCGCGGCCGCGATCTTTCCGGCCAGCTCGCGGGCCCTGGCCCCCAGCTCGCCGCGCGGTGTGCCGCCCTCCCTCCAGAGCTGGGTGATCAGCGCCTTCTCGAGCTCGGCCCTGGAGAGCTTGCGCTTGGCCATCTTGCCGAGCACGCCCTGCTTCAGGTACTGGAACACGGTGGCGGCCTTGGTGCCCCCGTCCAGGAGCCCGAGGAAGGCGAGCACGGGGTCCGTGGCGCCCTTGAAAGCCGCGTAACCCTTGTACTGCGCCGAGTGCCGGAAACGGTCCAGCAGGCCCTTCGGGTCGGGGTCCGCCTTCTTCTCCAGCTTCAGCTGGGCCAGCGCATAGAGGGGTGCGGTGGCCTTGTCGCCGTCCCGCAGAAGGTCGCCCTTGTTCCCTTCTGCCATTTGCGGCCAAAAGGTAAATAATCGGCCTCTCAGGTACGATTGCCGCTCTGCGGACAAGCCGGGCTTGGCGAGCTCCCTTTCGTCGTCCTCGTATCCCCGGATGATCCAGTCGCGCATTTCCTTCTGCGCCTTCTCCAGGGCCGCGGCGTACCTCTTCACCCCCTGGCTGACCGCTTTGAGGGCGTTTCCTTCGACTTCCAGCGCGGTGAAGGTGCCGCCGGCGCTGACGGCGAACATGGCGGCGTGGATGCCGGTCCAGCCGTTGAGCGCGGTGACCGCGTGGGCCTCGACCTGCTTGGAGGCCCGGAGCAGGTCCTCGGCGGCGCGGCCGAGGCGGGCGGCCTCGCGGCGGAGCGCTCCAGGGTCGCCTTTCGGGACCTTGAAAGGGGCGGTCACCTCATTCGCCTCCCGTCGTCTTGCGCAGATTCGCCGACATGGCCCGCAGCGCCTGGCCGAGGTAATTCACGTCCGCCGTCAGGTGCCCGGCCGTGCGCCGGAAACCGGCGGTGGCGTCACTGGCGGCCGGAGGGACGCTGTTCTCCGAAGCCGCCGCGACTCCGCGCAAAGCACTTGTCACCTCGGTCATCAACCCCGTGAGGCTCGAGTGAACGCCGGCCATCCCTTGGGCGCCCGCGTCCATGTTGTCCGGTTTTCCGCCTAGAAAACCCATGCGCAGCAGCCTTTCCGAATGATCATTTCACCCTGGAGCGTCATGATAGCTGAATGATCATGACAAATCTGGAGAAAGGCGGTCGCTATGCTGCCTGCGTGGCGAAAGCGAACAATGGGCGGTGTTCCTGATGCGCCTCTCCCTCAGCGCGCTGACCGGCCGGGGGCTGCGCGACGTCGTGATCAGCGGCGACGAGAGCGCCACCGTGGGCCACCTCGTCCACGCCTTCCAGAAGCACCTCCAGGTTCCGGCGCAGGGCCTCTGGGCGGACGGCGTGCCGCTGCACCCGGACGCGCCCGTGGCCGCGGCGCTGAGGGACGGCGACGTCGTGGCCTTCAGCGCCACGGCGGCCACCGCCACCAGGAAGGGCGACCAGCCCGCCGGCGTGGCCGAGGTGCGGGTCAGCGGCGGCCCGTCCGCGGGCGGCGTGCATCGCCTGGGCTACGGGACGGCCACCGTCGGATCGGGCCGGTGGTGCACGATCACGGTCGACGACCCCGCCGCACCCGACTGCGTCGCCGACTTACGGGTGGAGGCGGGCGGCGTCATGGTGGCGCCCATGGCCGATGGCGTCACGCTGGACGGCGAGCGGCTCTACGAGCCGGTCCCGTGGCCGGTCGGCGGGGTGCTCAAGGCCGGCATGACCCTCCTCACGCTGGCCGCGCCCACTCCCCCGGACGCGCACGTGAGCGTCATGCCGGAGGGCAACCTGGCCTACAACCGCCCGCCGCGCCTCAACAAGCCGGCCGTCGTGCACACCGTCGAGGTGCCCGGCCATCCGGCACGCCAGGACTACCACCGCCTCCAACTGCTGGCGAGCGTGATCTTCGGGGCGGGCGGCGTCGTCATGGCCGTCGCCCTGTCCACCCCCTGGTTCCTGCTCATGGCGCTTCTGACGCCGATCACCATGGTCGCGCAGTGGTGGAGCGACCGGCGGTACGGGCGCAGACAGTACCGCCAGGCCATGAAGGAGTACCAGGCCCGCATGACGGCCTTCGAGCAACGGCTGGAGGAGCTGCGCAGGGCCGACCAGCGGGATCGCCGGGCCGAGTTCCCCGACCCCGCCGAGGTGTTCCTGAACGCCGTCGGCCCACGGCAGCGCCTCTGGGAGCGCCGCCTGCACGATCCGGACACCCTGCATCTGCGGGTCGGGCTGGCCGACCTGCCGTCCAAGATCGAGCTTGTCCCGGAGCAGGGCGTCATGTCCGCGACGAAGGAGCAGCCGCCGGTTCCGGTGTCGCACGCGGTGCCCGTGGTGCTGCCGCTCCCCCAGGCCGGGGTCATCGGCCTCACCGGGTGGCCGGCCGCCTCCCGATCGCTGGCCCGCTGGCTGGTCGCGCAGGCGGCGGCCCTGCACAGCCCGCGCGACCTGGCGGTCGTCGTGCTCAGCGCCGACCCGCAGGGCCTGGCGAACTGGGACTGGGTCCGGTGGCTGCCGCACTGCGTGCCCCGGGAGGGCGAGGAGTGCGTGGCCCTGGTCGGCAACGACCCCGACTCGGCCGCACGGCGCATCGGCGAGCTGATCGGTAAGATCAACGCGCGCAGGGAACGCCACCGGTCGCCCGACGCCGGTGCGCTCTTCTCCTTCGGGCAGGGACCGTCCGGCGGGTACGCCAGCGCGCAGCCGTACAACGTGCTGGTGGTGCTGGACGGCGCCCGCGCGCTGCGCGGGCTGCCCGGAGTCCCGCAGATCCTGCAGCTTGGGCCGACGGTGGGGATCTATGCCCTGTGCGTGGACGACGATCAGCGGCTGCTGCCGGAGGAGTGCACGGTCGTGGCCGTCTGCGAGCACGAGCGCCCCGGCCTGGTACGGCTGCGCGGCGGCGCCCAGCACGACGTGCCGCCCGAGGCCGTCGGCGACCAGGTCAGCGTGGAGTGGTGCGACCGGCTGGCCCGGGCGATCGCGCCCCTGCGGGACATCGGCCGCGAGGACGCCGACTCGGTCATCCCGTCCTCGGCCCGGCTGCTGGACCTGCTCGGCCTGCCCAGCCCCCGCCCCGAGCAGATCCACACCCTGTGGGAAAGGGGCCGGACGACGCGGGTGCCGATCGGCGTGGGCGCGGAGGGAATCCACAGCGTGGACCTGCGCCTCGACGGCCCCCACGGGCTGATCGCCGGAACGACGGGCGCCGGCAAGTCGGAGCTGCTGCAGTCGCTGATCGCCTCGCTCGCGGTGCACAACCGGCCCGACGAGATGAACTTCGTGCTCATCGACTACAAGGGCGGCAGCGCGTTCAAGGACTGTGCCAAGCTGCCGCACACCGTCGGCATGGTCTCCGACCTGGACGGCCACCTCACAGAGCGGGCGCTGGAGTCCCTGGCCGCCGAGCTCAGGCGGCGCGAGCACCTGCTGCTCAGGGGGGACGCCAAGGACATCGAGGACTACAACGACTACCGCGATGCGGGCCGGCCGCTGGAGCCGATGCCCCGGCTCCTCCTGGTCATCGACGAGTTCGCGGCGATGGTGACCGAGCTGCCGGACTTCATCCTCGGCCTGGTGGACATCGCCCGCCGTGGCCGGTCGCTCGGCGTCCATCTGATCCTGGCCACGCAGCGCCCCGGCGGCGTGGTCACGCCCGACATCGCGGCCAACACCAACCTGCGGATCGCGCTGCGCGTGACGAGCAACGAGGAGTCCATGGACGTCATCGACTCCCGCAACGCCGCCGCGATCTCGAAGACCACTCCGGGACGGTGTTTCATCAGGTCAGGAGCCTCCTCACTGCACGCGGTGCAGTCGGCCCGGATCGGCGGGAGGCGTCCGGGCCAGGGCCGGGCGGCGGCGCGGGAGGTGCGCGTCCAACCGGTCGCCTGGCAGGACCTCGGCATCACTCCGCCCGCGGCCCCTGCGGGCGGCGACGAGGACGACGCCACCATGCTGACCGACCTGTCCGTGCTGGTGGAGGCGGTGGGCGCGGCGGCCACGCAGCTCGGGCTCGAACGTACGCGCAGCCCGTGGCTGCCTCCGCTGCCCGAGCTCGTCACCATGTCCGAGCTGCCGCCCTCCGACGGGCGGGCGCTGCGGCTGCCGTTCGCCCTGGCCGACCTGCCGTCCCAGCAGTCGCGGCGGACCGAGTACTACGACCTCGCCACGGCCGGGCACCTGCTCGTGGTGGGCGGCGGGCGTACCGGGCGCTCGACCGTGCTGCGCGCGATCGCCGCGTCGGCCGGCCTCCTGTGCGGCCCGGCCGACGTGCACCTGTACGGCGTGGACTGCGGCAACAACGCCCTGCTGCCCCTGGCCGGGATGCCGCACTGCGGCGCGGTCGTCGGCCGCGACTCACCCGACCGGCTGGGACGGCTGACCAAACGCCTCCTGGAGACGATCGTCGAGCGCCAGCAGGCGCTGTCCGCGCAGGGCTTCGCCGACGTCACCGAGCAGCGGGCCGCGGTGCGGCCGGAGGAGCGGCTGCCCTACGTCCTCGTGCTCTTCGACCGCTGGGAGGGCTTCCACGCGGCCTTCGAGTCCGTCGACCACGGCGTGCTGATCGACCAGTGGATGCAGATCTTCCAGGAGGGACCGGGCGCCGGGGTGAAGGTGGTACTGACGGGTGACCGCAGCACACTGGTCGGGCGGATCGCCACGCTCTTCGACGACCGGCTGGTGCTCAGGCTCACCGACCCCACCGACTACACCTACGTCGGGATGAAGACCAGGGACGTTCCCGAGCACATGCCCGTCGGCCGCGCCTTCCGCGCGACGTCCGAGCTGCGGGAGGTGCAGGTCGCGCTCCTCGACCGCGATCCGGCCGGCACGGCGCAGGTCGCGGCCCTGCACCAGGTGGCGCGTACCGCGAAAGGCCGGCACGGGAGCCTGCCGCCGGGGCGGCGGCCGTTCCGCGTGGACGCGCTGCCGTCCGGCATCACGCTGGCCGAGACGCTCGCGCTGGCCGGTCAGGAGCCGCCGCCGGACGCGGTCGTGGTCGGGGTGGGCGGCGACACGCTGGGCGCGCGGTTCTTCCGTACCGGCGAGGACGGCCCGGCGCTGGTGGTCGCCGGGACGCCGAAGTCGGGCCGGAGCACGGCCCTGTGCACGATGTTGACGTGCCTGCTGAACAGGGGCTGGCAGGCGGTGCTCGTCACCCCGCGGCTCAGCCCTCTGCGCGAGTTCGGCGACCGTCCGGGCGTCCGGGCCTGCTTCGGCGGCGACGCCGACGCCGAGCGGGTACGCGAGGCCGTCGCCGCCCCGGGCCGCTGCGCGCTGCTGATCGACGACCTGGAGCTGCTGGGGAACTCCGGCCCGCTCGCGGACTGGATCACCGATCACGTCGGCGAGTCGCGGGACAGCGGGAACCTCGTGATCGGCGCCGGGAACGTCGACGACCTGGACAGCATGTACTCGGGCCCCGTCGTGGCCATGAAGCGGACCCGGTCGGGACTCCTGTTGCGGCCCAACCAGCCAGGCCAGGGCGACCTGTTCGGCGTCCAGCTCCCGCGCAGCGTCGCCACCGGGATCGGGCCGCCCGGCCGGGCTCTGCTGTTCAGGGGCGGCACGTGGGAACGTGTGCAGGTGGCCGTTCCCTGAGGAGCGAGGAGCGGCGGGACGGCCGCCGCTCCTTCATCCGGCGGGACGCGCCGGTCAGCCGCCCCCGCCCATGGTGGCGATGAGCGCCGCCTTCTGCTTCTGGATGCCCTGCTGGGCTTCCTGCAGGTCGCGCTGGAGATTGTCGAACGTCTTCTTGTACGTCTCCCACGCCGCCTTGAATTTCTCCGCGTTGCCGCCGGACCAGACGTCGGGGATCTGCTGGACCTGGGCGTCGAGCGCCGCCTTCATCGACTGCGCCGCCTCGCCCTGCTGAGCGAACGTCTTGCCCATCGTCTCAAGTGCCTCGGGGGTCGCGCCAAGCCTGGGGGGCATTTGTTGTCCCTTCCGAACCATTCGTGGTGATCGCAGCGCACAACAATAGAGGCACCCGGATCGGGTTTGACGGAGATTGTCAACATAAGCCACGTCCGCCTCAATTGTTGCTAGCTTTGGGCCTCCGGAGGTTTGGCGATGATCCAGGCACTACGTGGCAACGACCCCGTCGCGATCGGCGGGTACCGGCTCGAAGGACGGCTGGGCGAGCGCGTCTTCTGCGGGCGGCGGGCGGATGGCCTCGCCGTGGCGATCCACGCGTTCCTGCCACCCGGCGGGTACGACCTGCTGGCCCAGTTGCCGCCCTTCTGCACCGCCCGCGTGGTCGAGGTGGGCAGCGTGGGCGAATGGGCGTACGTGGCCGGCGAGTTCGTGCCCGGGCCGTCCCTCGCCGAGCTGGTGTCGGTCGAAGGACCGCGTGGCGGCCATGAGCTCGACCAGGCCGCGATCAGGACGCTCACCGCGCTCGGCGCGCTGCACGGCGCCGGGATCGTCCACGGTGACCTGCACCCCGGCAACGTGATCCAGGGCCCGGAAGGTGCCACCGTGACCGGGTTCGGCCTCTCGCGCGGCGGCGCCCCGGCCTACACGGCCCCTGAGCAGGTCGCCGCGGACGAGTTCACCCCGGCGGGCGACATGTTCGCCTGGGCCTGCACCATCGTCCACGTCGCGACGGGACGCCCGCCGTTCGGCGACGGCGAGCCCGCCGCCGTCTTCGACCGGATCCTGCGCGGCCAGCCGGACCTGGGGACGATGTCCGGCGCGTTACGCGACGTCGTTGCCGCCTGCCTGGCCAAGGACCCGGCCGCTCGCCCGCCCGCGCAGTACGCGCAGCAGCTGCTGATCAGCGGCACCCCGTCCGCTCCCGCTCCGGCCGCCCGGAAGCAACCGCAGGTGCGGCCGCCCGCGCCCAGGAAGAAGCGCGACCTGCGGGTGCCCGTCATCTCCGGGATCGCGGTGGTGACGGTGATCGGCGTGGTCGCCGGATGGCTGCTGCTGGGCGGCCGGGACGAGCCACCCAAGACCACGCTGCTCGCGAACAACGCGCGCCCGGCCGCCACGCCGACCCCCACACCGACCCCCACGCCCACGCCCGCTCCGGCGAGGAAGAAGCGCAAGCGGCCCACCCCGAACCCCACGGTGACGGTGCAGGTCCCGGTCTATCCGCAGCCGGTCCCGACCCCGACCAGGAAGAAGCGCAGGCCCACGCCGACGCCCACGGTGACCAAGACCGTCACTCCCACCCCTACGCGTCCCACGGAATCGCCAAAGCCCCAGGAGCCGACCGTACGGCCCACCCCCGCTCCCACTCCGACGCTTGCCCAGCGCGCCTCGACCGTTAGGAATCAGGCGACCGGACTGTGCCTGGCCGTTCCCCACGGCGAAGCCGTCGCGGGCAAGGCGGTGATCCAGTGGACCTGCACGAACGGCCCCGAGCAGCAGTGGATCCGCAAGGGCGGCCAGCTCGTCAACAAGGCGTCCGGGATGTGCCTGGGCAAGGGCGAGGGCAAGCCGGGCAAGCCCGCCGTCCAGAACCCATGCAACGGCGGCTCCGTCCAGTACTGGAGCCATCAGGGCGGCCGGCTGGTCAACGCCGCGACAGGTTTGTGCCTGGTCATCTCGCACAGCGAGGCGACACCCGGCAAGAGGGTGACCCTGTGGGCCTGCAACAGCAGCTACCGTGACCAGCAGTGGCTCATCCAATAGGAGCAGTTCGTCACGGGGGTTGATCCGTTCTCGCTCCACGTGCTCGACGGCCTGAGATCCACTGGCCGCCGTCCGTGACGCTCTTACGCGGCGGGGCTCGGCCTGCCGGGCGAGGACGATGAGTCTGCGTCGAGGCACACCCAGCAGAACTACGGCACTCGATCGCCTGCTCGAACCACTTCCCGAGATCTTCCCCGCCCATCCTCCGCTTTATCGGCATTGACTTATATAAGTGGAGAGTGAAACTATTGGGCTGCGCACGCGTTCGTCGTGCTCGGCGGCGTCGTAGGCACCCCAGGGGGGCGGCATCTGGCTGTGCGGGTCGACATGCCCGAGGCCGGACGCCTGGCGGCGCCGTCCGCTCGTGAATCGACGGGATGGTTCGGCCGATCTGCAGGCGTGCCACTCAGGTGATCCATAGCCTGGAGGGCTGACTTGTCAGACTTAAAAGATTGTGTCGGTATGCACCTTTTGCGAGCGACCGTTCTTGTGCTCACAGCGACCCTGACCTGCGCATGCGGGCCGAAGGATCAGCCGGTGCGCGACACCCCGACAGCCGCGGCCTCCAGCACCAGCCCCTCGGTGCCGCCCACCACCCCGGCTACCGCGGAGGCGGGCTACGTGAGCGAGGGCATGGTCGGTTTCTACATCGCCAACCCCTTCAAGATCAAAATTCGGGCCATCGAGCGGCACGCCAAGCTGACCGTGCTACGCATGGACATCATGACCACGGCGACCACCAACACCGCCGGCGACTTCGGCTACGGCACCATGCCGACCTCCTTCGCCAGGTTCAGGTTGTTCGACCCGATCGACAGGAAGGTCTACTTCACCCTGCGCGAGAACGACCACAACGGCGACGCCTTCGGCACCAGGCACCGCAAGTCCGCTTTCGACTATCCCGACGACTTCGTGCCAGGCGTGCGCTATCCGGTGGAGGTCTACTTCCCGCCGCTTCCCGCCGCCGCCAGGACGATGTCGATCGTGCCTGACATGCCGATGGGCCCGATGACCGGCATCCCGGTCACCGACGGCGGCGCTGAGCCGACCGCCCGCGAGCGCAGTTCCCCTGAGCTGCCGAAGACCGGCGACACGTTCCAGTGGCCCGTCGTCGTGCCGGACGGGGAGATCTGGTCAGCCGTCTCCGACGTGAACGAACTGGTGGAGACACCGGTGAAGACCACTACCCAGGCGGGCGACACCGAGACGATCGGCCTGCGCACCGACGTCCTGTTCGCCTTCGACAAAGCGCGGCTGAGCACGAAGGCGGCGGCCGTCCTAGACGACGTGGTCGAAGAGACCAGGCGACGGGCCGACCCCGCCAAACCACCCATCACCATCACCGGCCACACCGACGACAAGGGCGCCGACGACTACAACCAGACCCTGTCGGTCGAACGAGCCGAAGCGGTGCAGAAGTATCTGGCCGCCAGGCTCGGCAGCGACTACCAGTACCGACCGGACGGAAAGGGCGAGAGCGAGCCGATCGCCAAGAACCAAAAGCAGGACGGCAGCGACAATCCGGCAGGACGGGCCAGGAACCGCCGCGTAGAGATCTCCTACTCCATCAAGCGACAGAGCCCGGACGCGGCCACCGTCACGAGCCCCTCCCCCGGCCAAGTACGCGGCTCCACGGGAGCGGCGGCCCCCTTCCGCGCCGATCCAGGAGCGCGGGTGGCCGGTTTCACCTGGTCATTCCGCAGCCAGCCGGACAAGCTCAAGGTGGACGTGCTGCCGCTCTATCGTGACGGCGCCTACGTGGTGGCCTCCTTCGACATCACCAAGACGAACGATGGCACGTTCGTCCCGTTCCCCGTTCCTTTCTCGGGGTGGGATCACGAGTTCTCCGCCGGCTCCGATTTCGGCGCCTTCATCCTTGTCGATCCGGTCACCAAGGCGCGTTACCACCCGCTCAAGATGTACACGGAGTTCGTCGAGAACTACGTGCCCGCCCTGGATGCGGGCGAGACCAGCAGAGCCTACGTCTACTACCCCGCCCCGCCGGACGATCGCACGAGCATCACGCTGGAAGTGGCCGACGGAGGCGTCTACCCGGCAGTCCCCATCGAACGCTGACCGGCCGGGAGGCCGGGGCACGACCGCAAGCGGGACTCCGCACAGCCGTCGCACTCCCGGTCAGGGCGGCGCGCCGGTCGTGGATGGACGCCCATGCCCTGCTCACCCTGCTGTCACCGATCAACGCGCCAACCTCGATCGTGTACGGCGACCGGCATCCGGTCCATCCGCTCGGCCACGGCGAGGCACCTGGCTGCCGCGATTCCAGGAGTGGTACTGCACGCTGCATCGACGGCGTCCCGTCGCACGCCGTTCGAAGGGGCCGGCGTGCATGCAGCTGACCTGGCCCCAGCCATATGCGTCAACGCGATCGGTACGCGGCACGGCCGTTCCTGGCGCCTGTTCCCGCACTGCCGCGCCTGGTCAGAGTCGGGGAGTTCCGGCCTCTCGGCATAGGGGTGCTGTTCCCGGGTGACCTGGCGGTCGGCTTCCGGGACGGCCGCCTCTACCTGACCGAGGCAGGCCCTGAGGCGGTCGAGCTCAGCCATCTGAGCCGGCTGCTCAGACGGCGAGGGAATGCGAGCCGTATGGCACATCCGAATTCCAGACCAATGGCCCCCACCTCCCATCGCCTTCTTGGTTGGTGCACCGGCGCCGGACCGAGCTGCCGGACCGGGCGGCCCGCCAGCTCACCGACCCCTGGCCCTTCCTGAAGGACGAGACCTTGTTCGGCGACCTCCGCCCACCAGCCCGCCTTCACCGAACCCTACGTCCGGGCACTCGACAGCCTGCACAGATGCGGGGCCCGTGCCACCGTCGCGCAGCGGGCAGCCGAGCTGTAACGCCGCGCACCCACGCCGTCCAGGACAACACACCACAACACGCCGATCCGCCTCCGGACCCGTGAGCATCTCCCCCACGCTGAGCACATGCCTGAACACCGCCGTCATCCCCGCCTCTCCGCAGCTGTTTCTGGGCATTGACGCCGTTGCGCCCTCCACCGTGGTTGCCATGAGTCTTCGGCCAGGCCGCCCGGGCATTACAGGCGAGGTCATGATCAAGGCGCGCCCCGCAGGCATCGAACCTGCGACCGTCGGATTAGTAGCAAAATTCTTAAATGCCGTGCCGTGCCATTCGATGATGATTCGTACCGCCTGCGAGCGCTCTGGGTGCCCTGGTGCGCCCAACCCTGACGGGGCGCGCGAGCACGCACCGAGCACAGTGTCCTCTAATCGATCACTGCCTCGTGGGTTCACAGGACGAATCCCATGCCCCAAACTACGCCGGCGCTACGTTGGGCAACGGCCGCCGTGCTCGGCGCGTGCTCCAAAATCCCGACGCGCCGTGCGGCCGTCCCCGCGGGCAGGCCACAACCGGCCCACCTGGAGGAGCGCCTTCCCATGACCGACCCGAACCAGGCAGCCGTCGCCATGGGCCACGTCCGATGTCCTACGCGGTAGCTGCCCTGCACAGGGCACAAGGTGGATGTGGAAAACGCGGGTCACGTGCGGGGAGACGGCGGCGTCGCCCGGGAAGCCGCCCTGCGCCAACTCGTACTCCAAGCCCCGGCCCCGGTTGTTGCCGGGATGCTCTGCTACACCCCTCAAGCCGCGGCTGCCGGAAGCCCTTGGAGGTTACGCCGGCGGCGACCACACAAAGTGACCACGGATCTTTCCGCACGGGCAAATACAGATCACTCAATCAACGGTCTCTGCCAGTACCCGGTGTGCCGCTTCCTGGACAGGACTCCTCACCCGTCCTGCCTCGGGAAAACCTCGTAGCCGGGCGTGAGGACGCGGCCGGGGTCATACGCCCGCTTGGCGGCGGCGAGCCGGTCCCACACCGGACCGAAGTGGGCCTGCCAGTCGCGGGCGGACATGGGCAGGGCGCTGGCCGGGTTGAGCGTGCCGCCCGCCGCGACGACCCTCTCATACATGGCGCGGTTATCGGCCACCATGGCGGCGACCATGTCGGCAGGGCCCGGTGTCGGATATCGCATGAGGTTCATCGCGAACGCCACCGGCTCCGCGGGGAGCCGGAACAGCGGGCTGCGTACGGCGCTCGTCCGCAGCGGCAGGACCGAGACGACGCCGTGGTCGCCGAGGTCGCCGACGGCGAGCCCGGCGAGCGTCTCCGCCAGGACCGCACCCGCGCGGGACGCCCCTATGAAGGTGAACAGCCATGGGTGCGGGGAATCCCAGCGCCCGGCGTCACGCAGGGCGTTCTCCAGGGGCGTGAACCGGTCGGTGTAGGTGCGGTAGTCGTGTGTGCCGATGGTCGCCTTCGCGCGGTCGTCGGCGAGTCCCGCGAGCATGGCGTCGTCGTCGGGCGCCTCGCCGGAGAACAGCGCCGCCCCGTCGACGAGGTAGGTCCAGCCGCCTTCACGGCCGGGGACGGCGCGGCCCTGGAGGTAGTCCCATCTGCCCTCGTCGAGGAGCAGGCGCTGGTCGGTGAGCATCGCGTCGAGGTCGGAGTAGAAGAGCTGGTACCTGCGGACGGTCTCGGGCGCCGCCGTCAGTCGCAGGGTCGCCCGCGTGATGACGCCCACCTGGCCGAGTCCGGCGCGCACGGCGTCGAACAGGTCCGGGCGCTCACCGGGTGAGCAGGTGCGGACGTGTCCGTCGCCGGTGACGACCTCGAGCGCGAGCACGGAGTCGCTCATGACGCCGTGCCGCCAGCTGGTGCCGCCGACGCCGCCGACGGTGACGGTGCCGCCGATCGTCAGGTCGAGGTACTCGGGGAGGACCGGTGGAGTGCGGCCGTCGCGGAGCGCGGCCGTGAGGACGTCGCGCCAGGTCGCACCCGCGTCGACGACGATCCGGTCCGAGCCGACCTGGTGGATCGTGTTGTGTCCGGACATGTCGACGACAACGCCGCGCCCGACCTGGGACCGGCCGTACACCGAGTGCCCCGCGCCCTGGGCGGCGACCTGCCTGCCGGCGCCGGCCGCCCACCGCACGACGGCGGCGACGTCCGCGACCGAGCCGGGGCGGAGCACCGCCTCGGGGACGGTGTGCACGACGTGGCCGAAGTCGGCCGCGGCCCGCTCGCGGGTCGCGGGGTCACGCACAAACTCGCCGTCGAGCGGGGGCTGGTCGAGGTCCTGTGGGTACCAGCGCAGTTCGACGGTGTTGCCGTCGGGGTCGCGGACGTAGATCGACTGGCCGTCGCCGCGGGCGCCCGAGCGGACAACCGGGCCCTGGACCACGTCGAGCACTCCGGCGTCGATGACCGCCGGCCAGTCGAGCGGCGCCACGACCAGACAGATGTGGTCCACGTTGGACTCCCCGCGCGGGCGTTCGACGAGGTCGATGATCGTGGCCGCGTCGATACGGACCGAGGGGAAGGAGACCTGGCCGCGGCGCCACTTGTCGACCCGCTCGGCCTCGAGGCCCAGGATGTCGCTGTAGAACCGCAGCGAGCGGTCGACGTCCTCGACGTTCAGGACGATGTGGTCCAGTGCCGTCACGCGGATCGCCCTGTTGTGCGTGCTGGTGTTCACGTGTGCCCCTCTCAGGCGTGCGCGGCGTCGCGGTGCGAGCTGAAGGCGGTCAGTAGTGCGGTCGCCGTCAGCGCGACGCCGAACCAGACCGCGCCCGTGGTCCCGAAGCCGTCCGCGAACAGTCCGCCCAGGAGCGCGCCGAGCGCGATCGAGATGTTGTAGCCCATGGTGTTGAGGGACATGGCGGCCTCGAAGGTGTCCGGGGCCGCGGCGAGCATCATGTTGACCTGGCAGAGGTTGGCGGCGCCGAAGGACAACCCCCATATCACCACGGCGACCGCCAGACCCGCCGGGCTGTCGCCGATCACCAGGAGCAGCAGCAGCGAGGTGACGAGCCCGGTGCAGGCGACGACGAACGTCGCGCGCATGTTCTTGTTGACCGTGTGCCCGGCGACGAAGTTGCCGACCGCGCCGCCGACCCCGAAGACGATCAGCAGCCCGGTCACCCACGCCGCCGACGCCCCGCCACGCTGCTCCATGAAGGGGCGGATGAACGTGTACGCCCCGAAGTGCCCGAGCACGTACAGCGCGACGGTGATCATCACGCCCCGCAGCCGCCCGTTCCGGATCGGCAGCGCGAACACCGCGCGCACCGGGATGGCGCTCTGGGACGGCAGCGACGGAAGCGTGAGCACGACGGCGAGGAGCACCGCCAGGCTCAGGCCGCTCCAGATGAGGAACGTGGTGCGCCAGTCGGTGAGGCTCTCGATGAGCGTGCCCAGCGGCATGCCCACGACGGTGGCGATCGACATGCCGGAGAGTACGACCGCGGCGGCCTTGCCGGCCTTCTCGCCGGGGACGAGCCGCATCGCCATGGCGACGCCGATCGCCCAGAACACGCCGTGTGCGAACCCGGTGACGAGCCGGGCGGCCAGGACGATCGGGAAGTTCGGCGACACGGCCGCGACGAGGTTGCCGAGTGCCATGATCACCAGCAGCATGGCGAGGAGAGCACGGCGGTTCACCGTACGGCTCCACGCGACCAGGAACGGCACCCCCACGCCCGCGGAGATGCCGTACAGCGTCACCATCATGCCCGCGAGGCTGACGGAGACGGACAGTCCCGCGCTGACCGGGGTGAGCAGCCCGACGGGCATCAGCTCGGTGGTGACGAAGACGAACAGGCTCGCGGTGATGGCCGCGACGCCCAGCCACGCCCGGAACTGTGAGCGTGATTCAGTACTGACAGTGGTCATACGTGTCCTTACGAACGTCCCCGCAGGAGCGGAGAAGAGTGCGAGGTCAGGAGAAGCTGGGTTCGCGGTCGCGGCCGCGCTTCAGCTCGAAGAACCCGTCCGTCGCGGCGACGGTGACGACCCCGTCCCAGAGCGCGCCCGCGGCCTCGCCGCGCGGCGCCGGGGTGATGACGGGACCGAAGAAGGCGATCCGGTCGCCGGCGGGACCGGGAACGTGAATGACGGGGGTGCCCACCTCGCCGCCGACCGGAGCCATCCCCGCGTGGTGGCCGGCCCGCAACGCCGTGTCATAGCGGGTGTCCCCCGCCGCGTCGACGAGCGTGTCCGGCAGGGCGACGGCACGCAGCGCGGCGAGCATCATGTCCCGGCCCAGGCCGGCGCCCTCGAGATGAATCCGCGCTCCCATCGCCTCGTACAGCGGGCGCAGTACCGCTTCCCCGTACTGTTGCGCCGCGGCGACGCACACCCGCACCGGACCCCAGCCCTCGATCTGCGCCTGCCGGTACTTCTCCGGCACCTCCCGGTTCTCGTTGAGCACCGAGAGGCTCATGATGTGGAACCTTGTCCGCACAGGCCGGACCCGCTCGACCTCCAGCAGCCACCGCGACGTGATCCACGCCCACGGACAGCGCGGATCGACCCAAACGTCGATCGCGGTCACTTTCTCTGGCGCATGGCCATGACGATCCGTTCACCTCCGAAGTCCCGATGGTGGCCTTGCCACGACTCGAGTCTTGCGGCGCGCCGACAATGAGTCCAACGCATTGTTGTCACTTCAGTGATGCCGAACCATCATTGATGCATGGAACTCCAGCAGATGCGTTACGTCCTCGCCGTCGCCGAGACGAACAGCTTCACCCGGGCGGCGGAGCAGTGCCTGGTCGTCCAGTCGGCGCTGAGCCGCCAGATCGCCAGTCTCGAACGGGAACTGGGCGCGCGGCTGTTCGAGCGCACCAGCCGCCACGTGCGCATCACCCCGGCCGGGAAGGCGTTCGTGGCCGCGGCCCGCGAGAGCCTCAACGCCGCGGAGCGGGCGGCCGCCGACGTCGCCGCGGTGACCGGCGAGGTGCGCGGCAGGCTCGCCCTCGGCCTCATCCCCACCGTGGCCGCCGTCGACATCCCGGACGCACTGAGCCGGTTCCGCGACAGATATCCCCAGGTCCAGCTGAACATCCGGGTCGGCGGTAGCGAAGAACTCACCGAGCAGGTCAGACAGGGCAGGATCGAGGTCGCCTTCCTCGGGTTGCCCACCAGCGCGCGACCGGTGGGCGTCAACGCCCGTGAACTCGCCCGGGACCGGCTGGTCGCCGTCGTCGCCCCCGACCACCCGCTGGTGGGCGAACCGACCGTCGACCTCGTCCGGCTCTCTACCGAGACCTTCATCGACCTGCCTCCGCACTCGGCCGCGCGGGCGCAGTCGGACGAGGCGTTCGCCGCCGCGGGTCTGAGCCGTGAGGTCGCGTTCGAGGTCACCACCGCGGACTTCATGATGGCTCGGCTCGTGCGGAAGGGGCTGGCGATCGCGCTGCTGCCCTCGGCCTACGTCCCCCACCTGACCGGTCTGGCCACCATCGAGATCACTGACGCACCCATGCGCGTCGAGTACCTCATCTGGAGCGGCGTCGGACGCACCCCGGCGGCGAACGCGTTCCTCGACCTGCTGGACCTGCCGGACCGCTGACTATCGAGGGCTGCGGCCGAGGATGTCGGCGATCTCCTCGCGCGGGTGGCCGAAGGCGTCGCCCGGTGGCGGTGATCGGCGCGAGCCGGAACGAACGCGCCGTCGGACCCAAGGTGCGGCGCAACCTCATCGACGGCGGTTTTCCCGGTCAACCTTAACGCCGCCGAAGGTGCTGGAGGTGGCGCGCGACTGCGCGAAGGCGGGCGTCGCCGGGCTGGTGGTGCTGACGTCGGGGTTCGCCAAGGCCGGGCATCCCGGCGCGGAGTCGGAGCTGCCGCGCATCTGCCGCTCTTCCGCGATGCGGCTCATCGGCCCGAACTGCCTGGGCATCATCAACACCGCCGCACCGCGCGAGCCCCGGCGACAACCAGGCCGAACCTTCAGGAATGTCGCATTGACGACGGGATGGCGCAACCCCGAATCCGAGGGGGTGGGAACGATCAGCCGCGTCATCTGAACGGGGTGGAACGGCGGCTCTTCTCCTACGCCGATCGGCTCTGCGCGCTCGTCTCCAAGGGAAGGTAGTCGTCGACTCTGAAGAGATGCACTCGAGGCATGGAAAGCGTCCCTGCGCCGGTCTTCATCATGGGCCCGGTGACGATGACACGGAGCTTGAGGTCGTGCGCTTCCACCGCGGTGTGGTACGCGTCCCCTCTCAAGACTATCTTGACGGGCCGTACCCGGTTGCCGACCAGGGCCTTCACCTTGACGACGCCTTCTTCGTCGTCCGGATCCCGATCGAGGGAGCTGACGAACCCGTAGATGACGGTGTCCTCCACTCTGACATGGTCACGAAGAAGGTGGCCGATCTCTCTGATGGCTCCTGCTGCTTCCGTCGGGAACTCGACGGTGTCACCGCCCGCCCGCGGCGGGGCCGCCGTCAGGGCCCATTGGAAGGTGATGTCCAGGTCACTGCCATTCGGTGCGGAGACCATCGCCGCCAGGGCGGCGCACGCGTCGGCCGACAATCCGGCGACGACTGCACGGTTCAGATCTTCCTTCGGCGGTATCCGTTATCTGACGACGGCCAGCTCGTGTATCTCACGCAGGACGTCGGCCATGATGCCGGTGACGCGCCTCGGGAAGTAGTTGATCTCCGATTGGACGTCGATCAACGGTTCCTGGTCGCCCTCGATGATCACGGGCTTCATGACACCGATCGGGCTGACGATGGGGATGATGAAGCTGCCTTCCCGCGTGTGTCCCATACCGACGAAATCGGCGTATTCACGGGCGCGGCGTGGTTGCGAGCGGCCGTGGTAGGAACGGCGGTGCATGGCCGAGCAGGCGTTGGCGACGGCGAACGATCTGGCGCCTTCCATGAGCTTCGCCGCCTCGGAGAGCGGGATTCGGGAGCGATCGTCATCGAACTCCAGGTCGATGACGTCATCTTCGATGTAGCGGAGTTCGGTCGCGATCTCCTCGGCCCTGGAGCCACGTTCGCCTGCGATGTCTTCGATGAAGTTCCTGATTCTCCGTGGATAGTCCGAGGCCTGGCGGTTCAGCGGGATCAGAACTTCCCATGAATCTCTGGCCCATAACTCCATACGCGGGAGCGGCTTGCCCTCGAAATGCCAGGAGTTGGCTTTCAGGTAGGCCCGTAGACCTGCCGGAGTGACTTCGGAAGCAAGCGCGTCGATGTTGGTCACCGCCCGCCCCTTGCCTTGCGCATGAGCTGGTCCAGCGACGCGACCGTCAACCGGTTCGCCCTCGCCACCTTGACGGACTTGTTGTGGGTTGGTTTCAGCGTGGACATGCTGGTGTAGTAGCCGCAGCGCCGCAGATGCACTCCATCGGTGCCGCAGCTCACCCAGTCCGCCTTGCTCGACGGCACCTCCACGACGAACAGATAAGCCGGGACATTCCTCCCTGGATCGCTGAGCAGGTTGTAAGTACGCGTGTCGAGGGAGTAGGCGATATGGTCAGACTTCGTCTCCGGCTCATTAGTGCACTTCATCTGCACATCCACCCGTAAAGCCCGATCGCGAAGCTCCAGATCAACTCCGAAATGGTCTACATAGACAATGGTCACAGCGTACCCCGCGGCGTACGCCAGCGCTTCCACATAAGCGACGCTGAACCATTCCTTGCAAGCGGAAATGTCCAAGTTGCCCACATCGGAACGCTACCGTCGACTAACCGGAATGTCATTCTATGCAACGAGATCGTGATCTTACTCACATATCAGCGATCGTTAAGCATCCCATCTGGATATCCTAAATACGCTTCAGGGCCGCTTCCGGGCAAACCTTTACGAGCAGATTGAGTGAAGCCCCATAAAACGTAATGGCACACGGGCGTCCTTCTTGTCCCTTCCGGACATTGACAGGGAGCAAGCGGACAGCAGTTCGATGGCACAATGGCTTCAGACGAGGACGCCGAGCGGCCTCCGTGCCGCCTGGACACCACACAGGAGACCGTCCCAGCAAGCCCTCGCGGCGTGCCGATGGACACAGCCGGTCGCGACATCCCTTCCCAGCGCGCAGCCGATCTTCCCAGCGGCATCCGCCCGCGCCCGGCCACGCTGCCGGGATCTTGGCCCAGGAGCCGCCACGCGCCAGTTGAGAAACGTGCGGGTGGTCGACGGGACGGCGGCCGCGTGCCATAGGTCGTGTTCAGCGACGATGCGGGCGGAAGTCTCCACACCCGGGCGAGCGTGAAAAGATGTTCGACGTGGGGGCAAGTCAGGCGACCGACCGTCGGCCGGGCAGATGTCGGCCGCTGCGAGAGCGCGCCACCTCTCTCCCTCCTGGCTCATCCGGCTCAAGCGGGGTACACCTGCCGTGGGATCACGTTGCGCGATTCACACCGACATGCCCGTGCGATCGCACCTTCGCACAGATGGTCAACCACCAGGAAGAGATCGACCGATGGCCGTCAGCAACCTTGTTCTCATCGCCGGGGCCGGCGACGTCGGCCGCACGGTCCTGGACCAGTTGCGCGCGCAGGACGTGCCGGTGCGCGTCATGGTTCACCGGGACGGTGATCGCGCCGCGGACCTGCGTGCGCGGGGCGCGGAGGTGGTCGTGGGCGATCTGACCCGGCCGGAGACCGTCGCCGCCGCGCTGGAAGGAGCCGGGCGCATGTACTTCGCGATGCCCGTGTCGCCGGACCACCTGCTGGCGGCGACCGTGGTGGCCACCGTGGCGAAGGAGTACGGGGGGTTGGCGGGCTTGGTCGACATGTCGCAGATGACGGTGTCGCAGATGACCGCCACCAGCACTGCCGAGTCGCACCAGCAGCGGCTGCACTGGCTGGCGGAGCAGGTGTTCGACTGGTCCGGCCTGCCGGTGGTACACATCCGGCCGACGGCGTTCCTGGACAATCCGCTGTTCACCACACTGGCGGCACGGTCGATCCGAGAGAACGGCACGATCGAGCTGCCTTTCGGCACTGGGCGCACGTCGCCGATCGCCGTGGACGACGTCGCCCGGGTGGTCGCCACCGTGCTGCGCGACCCCGTTCCGCACGTGGGGCATGTCTACGAGCTGACCGGGCCGCGCACGGTCGACATGACGGAGATGGCGGAGGAGTTCTCGCGGGCCTTGGGGCGTACCGTGTCCTACCTGGACGTCCCCCTGGACCGATGGCGGGCCGAGGTGCTTGCCAAGGCGGGCCTGCCGCCGCACACCGAGGAGCACATCGCCACCATGGTGCGGCTCCACCGTGAGAACCGTTACGACCGCGCCTCCGACGACGTCGAACGGGTGACCGGCGCGCCGGCCGGGACGATCGAGGCGTTCGTGGCCGCTCGCCGGGACTTCTACCTGGGCTGAACCGCCCGCAAGGTCGTCACCTCGCCCCACGGTGCGGGCGGCGGCGTAGATCTCGCTGCCCTAGTCGGCGCCGAAGTACAGGGTCGCGATCGGCACGGATCGGACAGTGTTGATGTCGGGATGGACCTGGACGCAGTAGCGGTAGAACGCACATGGCTGGCTGGTGTTGTTGAAGATGGTCCGGACGGGTTGAGCCGGGGCGATGTCGCAGTAGCCGGCTTGTAGCCGAACATCTCGCCGTCGAAGTCGTCCTCGGTCCACAAGCAGACATAGCTCCGCGGGAATGCCATGGGGCTTCCTTCTTGGTGACGCCGGCGAGGGGGACGATGTGGTTCATGTCTTGCGCCTGCTCACGTGGTGCACGATGAGGGCGGCGATGCACACGACGGCGACGCCGCCCGAGGCCAGGCCAAGCGGCCAGGCGCGGTCGATGCTGTTGGCGATCAAGTTGACGACCGCGCTGGCCATCAGGACGAGCCAGAGCAGGGCGCGCAGCGCGAGTGCGCCTCTGCTCAGCGCGGGCCTGCGCGCCGCGGAACGGGAAGTGGTGGGCCGGGAGGTGGCGGGGTCGGAGTCAGGGCTAGGGATGCGGTAGGGATCGGTCATGGTCAGAACCCTAGAAACGGGCCCGATCCGCGGAAATCCCGCACGCTACCTGGCCGCGGTATAGCGAGCTGGAGCAAGCTGTGTCCGTTTTGGCCTACTATCGCCATAGTGTTGCGGGGAATCCTTGAAAGCCTGGAACGGCTGGCCGGAGGGCTGGGCACCGCGTTCATGGCCGTCGTCGTCGCGCTGTGCTGGCTGGTGGTGGCCGCGTTGAGCCTGGTCGGGGTCGGGCTGGCGCTGGTGCCGGCGATGATCGCGATGACCAGGGGCGTGGCCGAGTGGGAACGCAGGCGCCTGTCCGGCGCGGGTGTCGAGATCGTCAGCCCGTACCGGCTGCCTGCCGAGCAGCTGCCCCGAGGCTGGGCGGCCAGGATGCGGGCGGCCCGTGCCGACCCGGCGACCTTGCGCGACCTGGGCTGGCTGGCCCTCTACGCCGTGGTGGGCCCGGCCTGCGGCCTGCTCGGGCTGGTCATGCCGGTGGCGGCGCTGCGGGAAGTCACCTACCCGCTCTACTGGCGGTTGCTGGCGCGCGAGGATCAGCTCACCAACTTCGCCGTCCCGGTCACCACCTGGCCGGGCGCGATCGCCACCTCGGTGATCGGCCTGGCCGTCGTGGTCGCCCTGGCCCGGCTCTTCCCCACGCTGGCCCGCCTGCAGGCGCTGCCCGCCAGGAAACTGCTGGTCCCGCACGCCTCGATCGACTTGTCGCAGCGCATCGCGCGGCTGACCGCGACCCGCGCGGGGGCGCTGCGCGCGCATACCGTCGAGCTGCGCCGGATCGAGCGGGCCCTGCACGACGGCGCGCAGAACCGGCTGAACGCGGTCGTGGTCACGGTGGCCGCGGCCGAGCGTGCACTGCAGCGCGACCCCGCCCGGGCCGCCTACGCGCTGGAACGTGCCAGGAACGCGGCCGAGCAGGCGCTGGCGGAGCTGCGCGGCGTGGTTCGCGCGATCTTGCCGCCGATCCTGGAGGACAAGGGGCTGGCCGGGGCGCTGGACGCGCTGGCCGCCGGATGCTCCGTGCCCTGCCGGGTGCGGGTGAGTGAGCTAGCCGAGGTGCCGTTGTCGGTGGAGAGCACCGCCTACTTCGCCGTGGCCGAGGCGCTGACCAACGTGGGCAAGCACAGCGGCGCCCAGCACGCGGAGGTCGTCGTCGAACGGGCAGGCCCGGTACTGCGCGTCCAGGTGCGGGACGACGGCAAGGGCGGCGCCCGCGATGGCGCGGGCACCGGGCTGGCCGGGATCCGCCGCCGCGTCGAGGCCCATGACGGAACGATGACCCTGACCAGCCCCGATGGGGGGCCGACTGTGATCGAGGTGGAACTGCCGTGCGAGTCGTGATCGCTGAGGACGACGCGCTGCTGCGCGAGGGCCTGGTGCTGCTGCTGAGCGGGGAGGGCATCGAGGTGGCCGCGGCCGCGAGCGACCCGGAGGGGTTTCTGGCCGCGGTCGAGGAGCACCGGCCCGACGTGGCGGTGGTGGATGTGCGCATGCCGCCCACCCACACCGACGAGGGCATCCGGGCGGCCGTGGCGGCCAAGCGCCTGCAGCCGGACTTGGGCGTGCTGGTGCTGTCGGCGCATGTCGAGCAGGCGTTCGCGACCGACCTGCTGGCCGTCGGCACGCACGGGGTCGGCTATCTGCTCAAGGAGCGGGTCGGCAAGGTCGAGCAGTTCATCGAGGCGCTGGACCGGGTCGCCGGCGGCGGCACCGCCATCGATCCGGACGTGGTGGCCCAGCTGTTCACCCGCCGCCGCGACCCCCTGGCGGAGTTCACCCCGCGCGAGCGCGAGGTAGTCGCGCTGATGGCCGAAGGACTGGGCAACCTGGCCATCGCCGACAAGATGGTGATCACCGAGGGAGCGGTGCACAAGCACATCCGCAACATCTTCGCCAAGCTCGGCCTGGCTCCCAGCGACCGCCTCGACCGCAGGGTCGCCGCCGTGTTGCGCTACCTCGGCGCCTGAGGCCGGCCGCTGACACCCGGCCTCCGGGAGACGGTCCTGTGAGTTGGGCCGCGGGCCGCGTGCGGTAGCCAGCACCACCATCGACCTGCCAGCGGGCGGGATCGAAACCGCCCGCGCCGCTCCCTACGTTGGTGATTGCTTCACCCGACACCCAACGTAAGGATCTGTCTTGACGAGCAACACTCTGCGTCGCACCGTGCCGGCCACCCTGGCGCTGGCGGCCTGTCTGACGAGCGTGAGCGCTCCGGCATTCGCCACCTCTGCCCCCGCCCCCGCCCGCGTCGCCACGGCGGCCGTCGGCGCCGGTCAGGAGCGGGTGGTGGCGGACCTGGAGCGCAACGCCCAGGAACTGCGCAGCACCGTCCCGGGCGGCCCGTCCCGCGACCTGCGGGCGTTGTCGGCGATGACCAAGGGCGCCACCATCGTGGGGATCGGCGAGGTCACGCACGGCTCGAAGGAGCTGTTCACGCTGCGGCACCGGATGTTCCGGCACCTGGTGCAAACCCAGGGCTTCACCACACTGGCGCTGGAGGCGACCTGGTCGGCCGGCGTCCGCCTGGACGCGTATGTGCGCACCGGCAAGGGCGACCTGCGCACGATCATGGCCGAGGAGTTCCAGCAGTCCTACGGCGCGTGGAAGACCCAGGAATGGATGGACCTGTATGAGTGGATGCGCGACTACAACCGCACCGCCTCACGCAAGCTGCGCGTGATGGGCTTCGACATCGGCGACGTCCACCCCGAGCAGTACCGGCGCATCCTCGCCTGGGCCAAGCAACACCAGCCGTCGCTGGAGCCCGAACTGCGTCGCCGCTACGCGGGCCTGCTCGCCCTGCCCGCCGGTGTGGAGGAACGGATGAACACCCTGGCCGCACTGCCGGCCGAGCGGCGCACCGCCCTGGCCGCCGACGCCCAGGCCGCCTACCGCCTGCTGGACGGCAGCGGCAAGGCGAGCCTGCGGGTCCTGCAGGAGGCCCGCGTCATCGTCCAGATGACCACCATGTACGCACTGGACGGGTCGGCCCTGCACCGTCACCGTGACCGGGCCATGGCCGAGAACACCGTGTGGTGGCAGCGCCACACCGGCAGCAAGACCGTGGCGGCCGCGCACAACGGGCATATCGGCTACGTCTCGGCGTGGCCCGACCTGTACCCGGTCACCCAGGGGGCCGTCCTGCGCTCCCTGGCCGGCACCTCCTATGTGGCGATCGGCACCACCATCCACAGCGGCCGCTTCCGCGCCATCGACCCCAAGACCGGCCAGGTCGCAGTCTTCGACACCGGCACCCCTGTCCCGGACAGCAGCGAGGCCGTCCTGGACCGGGTGCGCTACCGCGACTACTACGTGGACCTGCGCCGCGCCGGCCGTACTCCGTCCACCCGAGCGTGGCTGGACACCGCCCGTCCGACCTTCACCATCCCGGCCACGTACGTGCCCGAGCAGTTCAACCGGCCGCTGGCCCTGGGAGCGGCCTTCGACGTGATCCTGCACCTCAACCGGGTCGAGGCAGCCACCCCGCTGCCCTGCCCCTCCTTCCCGGGGGCTGGTCGGCCGATGGTGACGCAGGTTGCATGGCTCCCCAGCAAGAGATGTCATGTAGTTGACCAATAACACACAGTGATCACAGGGTCGACCGCTGAGGGCCGCCATGGTGCTGGGGCGTCTGCCGCGCCATGTGGGTGTTCGAGAATGGCGATCTTGCAGCTGGCGCGTCCTGTGGGGTGACCACCTCAACAACCCGCCAGCCGCGCACCTCGGCCCGACCTGCCCGCGAGCCGCGATCAGCCGCAAACCCCGGCGATCCGGCGTGTTCAGCCTCCCCTGAGATGACCAATCTCAGCGACCACGCAAAGCATTGGCGGTTACTCAGCGTTAGTTTACGGCTGGTGACACGGACCCGAGTGGGGAGCCGACAAGTGTGGTCAGCTGGCTTGTTCGGCTCTGGCTCGGGTCTGGGCAAGGCGGTAGGAGTCGGTGCCGGTCTCGATGATGTCCCCGGGCGAAGGCTCGCAGCCGTCGACACTGATGATCCTGAGGCTCGGCTGTTCACCGGGCCACGGGGTGGTCGCGTCAGCACCGCGGTCCTCCGCGACGCGACGCACTGGGACGAGGTCGTCACTAAGCTCGGCTACGAACATCTTCGCCGCCACGATCTCCGCCACACGGGACTGACGTGGATGGCCGACGCGGGGGTTCCCTCCATGTCCTTCGCAAGATCGCCGGACACGGATCTCTGACGACTACACAGCGCTACCTCCATCCGGACCTCGGCGCCATCGCCGAGGCCGGGAGTGCGCTCAGCGCGCACATGGCGGCGACGTGGTCCCCAGCTGCGAGTTGCCTAGGAGCTCACCCTCAAGATCGCGGAACGAGAAAAGGCCGATTGACCTGGGCTTACGCCCAAGTCAATCGGCCTTTTGCAACCGTCGGGACGACAGGATTTGAACCTGCGACCCCTTGACCCCCAGAACACGGGGGTAGCCGTTTCCGCACGTCAAACGCACTCTTGCATTGAGCACGCCATTCGTCGGCCTGCAGGTCGCGCGGGCGCGAGCAGGGCGTGTGGTCCCCAGCGGGTCCCCCGGCTTCCGTCCCTGCCCACCGCTGTTGCAAGATCTAAGTGAGTGTTTGAGATCGGCGATCTTCGTTAGTCCGCAGACGATTCTGGCCTGTCGCCGCGCGGGGCCCGTGCGGGTGAGACGGCGGGTCATACCGGCGATGGCAGCCCAGCGGATGATGGCCTCGGAGACCTTCGGGTCTCGTTCGTAGTCACGGGCCAGACGGCGACAGGCGGTCAGCCAAGCCAGCGTCCTCTCCACCACCCAACGCCGTGCGATCACCTATTGGCACGCGAGTGTGATGTACGAACTCTGCACCGTGGCCAAGGCGCAGCCCTCACGCCACGCCCCCGGTAATCCACTGCGCGCCCTTCGGTGGAACCCGACATGGGCGCATGGCACGCGCCCAATGGCGCATGCGAGACGTCATGTCAGGGCCCACGGAATGGCATCCGAAGGCCAGCCCGCTCAGAGGGGACGGTCTGGTGCGCGGGCACTCGTTGTTCTGCCGGACGGCGATGCCTTCGCAATCGTAGGCCGTTGTGACGGCCCCGGCCGCCCGTCGTACAGCATCACCAGTGGTCGTTCGTGGTGAGGCGATTTGGTGGCCGTCCGGGCGGCGGGCCTGGTCGGTCGGGTCACCCGTGCGACGGATGGTCACGAAAGGGGACGCCGCCTACAGTTGCGCGCTGTGAGCGCCGAGGGCGCCTTGGCCGGGCGGAGCAGCGGGGAGTGGGGAGCGGGGATGCGGTTCAGGGTTCTGGGTCCGGTGGAGGTTCATGATGAGGCCGGGGTGGTGGTGGAGTTGGGCGGGCGCCGCCAGCGTACGGTGCTGGCGCGGTTGCTGGCGGCGCGGGGTCAGGTCGTGCCGACCGACGTGTTGATTCACGATCTTTATGGGGATGCGGTGCCGGCGTCGGCGGTGGCGACGGTGCAGTCGTACGTGTCGCATCTGCGGCGGGTGGTGGACCCGGGTCGGGTGCCGCGCTCGCCGTCGCGGGTGCTGGTGGGCCGGCCGCCAGGCTATGTGCTGGTGTCGGAGGATGTGGATGCCGTGCGGCTGGGGGAGCTGGTGCGGCGGTCGGCGGTGGTGCCGGCAGGGGCGGCGTTGGGGTTGCTGGAGGAGGCGCTGGGATCGTGGCGGGGAGTGCCCTTCGGCGAATTCTGTGAAGAGCCGTGGGCGTCAGCGGAAGTAGCGCGGTTGCGGGAGCTGCGGTGGGTGGCAGTGGAGCGGCGGGCTGAGGCGTTGCTGGAGGTAGGCCAGGCGGGGACGGCGGTGGCGGATCTGGAGGCGGAGGTGGGGGTGGAGCCGTCGCGCGAGCGGTTGTGGTGTCTGCTGGCGCGGGCGCTGTATCGCACGGGCCGCCAAGCTGATGCGCTGGCCGTGCTGGGCAAGGCCACGAACATCATCGTCAACCAGTACGAGCTGGCCCCCGGGCCAGAACTCCGCAAGCTCAAGGATGACATCCTGCGGCAAGCCCGGTCCTTGGAGCCCACCGGCCCATCGGCACCCCTGCTGATCCCGATGGCCGCCGAGGAGACGTCGGAGGCCGACGGCCCCGCGGTGTACGGGCGGGAGGAGCCGCTGGCGGAGTTGCGGGCGCTGGCGGAGAGGTCTGCGGTGGTGGTCGCGGCGGTGAGCGGGGAGCCGGGGATCGGCAAGACGTGCCTGCTTGAGGCCTTCGCCCGGTCGCGTTCGGAAGCGGGATGGCTGGTGGTGCGGGGGCGGTGTCATGACTCGGAGGGGATGCCAGCGTTGTGGCCGTGGTTACAGCTGCTGCAGGCGGTGGAGCGGGAACACGCACCTGAGGATGGGGAGGCGCTGGCGGGGCTACTGGCCGAAGGTCGTACGCCGGGGCCGCTGCATGAGGGCCGTGCGGCAGCGGCGGACGTGGCGTTGGTGCGGCGCAACCGGGCGGTGGCCCAGTGGCTCGTGGCTGTGGCCCGGGTGCGGCCGTTGGTGATGGTCCTGGATGACCTGCAGTGGGCCGATCGCGCATCGCTGGAGATGCTGCGTGATGTCCTGGTGCTGATCGGCGGGATGGCCGGGCAGGCGCCGATCACGGTGGTGACCGCCTTCCGCGATCTGCCGTCCGAGCACGGCGCCGACGAGCTGCTGAGCAGCCTGAGCTGCTATGGCCTGCTGCGGATCCGCCTGGGCGGGCTGGGGCCCGGCGCCGTACGGGAGATCGCCCGCGAGATGGGCGTCCAGACCGACGACCGGCTCGTGGACCGGCTGACCGGCCGCACGGGAGGCAACCCGTTCTTCGTGCGCGAATGCGCGCGCCTGCTGGCACAGGGACGCTCGCTGGAGGCGGTGCCCGACGGGGTGGCCGAGCTGATCCGCGGACGGCTGGCCGCGCTCGGGCCGCGGGTGGTCGAGGCCCTGCGCGTCGCCGCCGTCATCGGCAGGGACTTCGACCCGTCGGTGGTCGCGGAGATCGGCCCGGCGCGGACGTACGACCTGCTGGACAAGGCCGCCCGGCGCGGACTGCTCGTCCCCGGTTCCGGGCGGATGGCCTTCGCCCACGACCTGGTCCGCGAGACGCTGGTCAGCGACATCCCCCCGCTGCGCAAGAGCATGATCCACCGGGACGTGACGGCCTGCCTGGCGCTGCGCCCGGGCACCGACGTGGCCGTCATCGCCCATCACGCCGTCGAGGCGGGTCCCGTGGCCCAGGAGGAGGCCCTGCGCTGGGCGAGGGCGGCGGCCGAGCAGTCGGGCCTGCGCCTCGCGTACGAGGAGGCGGCGGCCTGGTGGGGCCAGGTCATCAAGGCGCACGACAGCTCGGGCGGCGATCCGGAGACCCACGTGGAACTGCTGCTGCGGCAGGTGCGGGCCCTCCTGGAGGCGGGGGACGCGATCGGCGCGCGGCAGGCCAGGGCGGCGGCGGTACGCGTGGCGGACCGGGCCGAGACCCGCCCTGACCTCGCCGTACGGGCGCTGACGGCGCTCGACGCGCCTTCCCTGTGGACGTTGCGCGACCCGTATGAGGCGGTGGAACTGGGGCTGGTGCACCGCTTCGAGACCGTGCTCGCCCGGTTGCCCGAAGGCGACAGCCTCGAACGGGCACGGCTGCTGGGCGGCCTGGCTCAGGAGCTGTATGACGGCAGGGGGCATCGGCGCGGCGACGAGCTGTCGGCCCAGGCGGTGGCCATGGCCCGGCGCCTCGGCGACCGCGGCATACTGATGCGCCTGCTCAACGCCCGGCACCTGGCGCTGCCCCAGCCGCTGCGCCTGGATGAGCTGGTGGCGATCGGGGACGAACTGCACGACCTGGCCACGAGCTCGCAGGCACCGGCGTTCGAGCTGCTGGCGCAGATGTTGCGCAGCCACAACCAGCTCGAAATGTTCGACCTGGCGGGCGCCGACGAAGCCGCCGCCCACTGCGACGACCTGCTGGAACGCCTGCCGCTGCCCTGGCCGCGCTTCCAGCACACGCTGTGGCGGGCCAACCGGCACGCCCTGGACGGCCGCTTCGACGACGCAGAGACGCTGCACGAGCAGGCGGAGCGCCAAGCCGCAGGCCTCGGGGTGTGGCACGCGCGGGCGGCCGTGGCCATGGGCCGGCTTGCCGTATGCCACCAGCAGGGCGCCATCGCCGACGCGGGTCCGCTCATCGACGAGATCTCCGGCGTGCATCCGACGTTGGGCAACGACGCACGGATTCTGCGGCTCTGTGTCCAGGGTCGCCACGACGAGGCCAGGGCGCTGGCTGCCCGGGGCTGGCTCACGCCGCCGTCCGACTGGTCGTGGTTGTCGGCGACCTGCCTCCAGGCCGCCGCCAGGGCCGCGCTCGGCCAGGCCGAGGCCTGCCGGGACGGCTACGCGGCGTTGCTGCCGTTCAGTGGGCGGATCTCCGCGATGTCGGCCGTGATGTGCATGGGGCCGGTCGACTGGTACCTGGCGCTGCTCGCCTCGGCCGCCGGCGACCACGAGACGGCCGCCCGGCACCGCGCACTCCTGCGCCGCCTGGCACAGCGCAACAGTCTCACCTGGTGGCGCTACCGCGCCGAGTGACGCTGCGAGGCGATCAGATGGCGGCGAGCACGGTGGGGTTCTCCCCCTTGGCGCACTCGGCAGGGGGTCAGGGACGTCGCGGCCGGATCGGTTGGGAGCCGCTCGAACAGGCTTCCTTCGACCTTGCGAACCACTTGTGAGGACCTGCGGCTGACCAGTGAATCCTTTCGGTTCTCAGTCGACGGGCCCGATACGTGACCGGACGGCTCCATCTGGATCTCAAGGGCGGTCGTGGAGCCTGGACGCGTCCCGTGAGCCTCTGAGTGATCGAGATGTCGCTCGAGCTCGGATGGACTCCCGCCCGCCGCCGGCACGACAGCTGCGGGGCCGGCGGCCGGCTGCCACGCCGTACGGCCGGCGGCTCCGCACCTGATCAAGGCGTGAAGGATGGA
This sequence comes from Nonomuraea sp. NPDC047529, assembly GCF_040642995.1. NCBI lineage: Bacteria > Bacillati > Actinomycetota > Actinomycetes > Streptosporangiales > Streptosporangiaceae > Nonomuraea > Nonomuraea sp. NPDC047529. Next base: position 55,406 of record NZ_JBEYTJ010000033.1, read on the forward strand.
AAGGTTGTTCAGAGGAAAGACATCCAGGCTGTCGGCCGCCCTGCTGGCCCCCGTGCTGCTGCTGTTCACGGCCCCGTACGCCTACGCCGCCCCCGAGCCGGAGCCGTCCCCCCAGGTCATCGAGGCTCCCGCCAAGAGCAGGCAAGCGCCGAGCGGCCTGGCGAACCTGGAGATCACCCATGCTCCGCCCGACGGCTTCGAACCCCCCGACCAGGTACGCAAGTCGGACGGAAGCGAGAGTGGGGACACCGCCACCACCTCGATCCCGTACGGCGAGCTGGAGAAGGTCGAACACCAGCCGGGCTGGGGGAACCAGGTTCGCGTCGTCGGCTGGGCCATGCAGGACGCGACGACCACCGAGCCGAGCAAGGTGCGGGTCTACGACAGGACCTCGTCCTGGTGGACCACCGCCGACGCCCATCGCCCCGACGTCGCCCACTGGGGCACGGGTGACAACCACGGCTTCGACCTGATGGTCCCGATCGCCGGCACCGGGCAGCAGACCCTCTGCGTACGCCTCTACGACCGCACGGGCAGCGTGCCGGGCCCGGAGATGTGCGCGAGCTTCGTGATCGCCGACCCGGTCGGCGCCATCACGGGCCTGGACCTGTCGGACGACGGCCAGATCGAGGTCACGGGCTGGGCCATCGATCCCGACACCGCCGACCCGATCCAGGTGCGGATCTTCGACGACGGCAGGCTGGTCACCACGGTCACCGCCGACCGCCCGCTGGACGAGGACGTCCTCGCCCGCTATCCCGCCCACGGCCCCGATCACGGCTTCGCCGCCCGCGTCCCCGCGTCGGCTGGCCAGGGCGTGCACTCGGTCACCGTGGTCGCCGTGAACAGCGCGACCGGCACGGACCAGCAGGTGGGCCAGCAGTACTACGTGGCCCCCGCGGACGCGACCGCGCCCGCGGTGAGCTTCGTCGTGCGGGCCGCGGAGGCGCGGGTGAGCCTGAGCAACGCCGGGGAGGCCAGGCCCTGGGTCCGGTTCGAGAGCATGGAGGTCCCGTCCGGCGGTGAGGGCCGATGGGTCGCCCACGGCGCCCTCTACCTCCCGAACACCTTCCTGTACAAGCAGCTCAAACCCGACACCCTCTACCGCTTCCGGATCAGCGCCTACAACTACCGCAGCACCGCCGAACCCGTCGTCTTCGAGCAGCGGACCCCGCGCCGGGCCGACCCCGTCGGCGCGCTGACCGAGCTGTCCTGGAGCGGCGGCGACACCCTCACGCTCAGCGGCTGGGCCATCGACCGGGACACCGAGGCCCCCATCCAGGTACGGATCCTGGAGGACGGAAAGGTCATCGCCACCGTCACCGCCGACGCCCCCTTGACCGACGACGTCGCCGCCGAGTACTCCGACTACGGCCCCGGCCACGCCTTCACCACCAGCGTGCCCGCGCCCGCCGCCGTGGGCATCCACTCCTACTCGGTGGTCGCCGTGAAGACCCCGGAGATCGGCGGGCCCGACGCGCCGATAGGCCAGCAGTACTTCGTGGCTCCCGACGACGTGAGCAAGCCGCAGGTCACCTTCCCCGCTCCCACCAAGGCCACCGAGACGCCGGTCAAGGTCACCTTCGGCGACGCCACCGGATGGGTGCGGTTCGAGTCGATGGAGACGCCCGAACGCGGGGAGGGCGAGTGGGTCGTCCACGACACCCTCGAAAACCCGCGCCAGTACGTCTACCGGGGGCTCAAGCCCGACACCCGCTACCGCTACCGCGTCACCGCCTACAACTACCGCAGCACGGCCGAGCCCGTCGTCGCGGAGGCCAGGACCATCAAGGCCGCGCCCGCGGCGGCGAGCGAGCTGACGGTCTCCAAGGTCGAGGACGAGGCCCTGACCGTGCGGTGGAAGGACAACAGCGGCGACGAGGACTCCTTCGAGCTGCGGATCGTCGACCTCGACACCTCCGACGCCCAGGTGCGGAAGGTGCCGGCGAACGCGGGCACGTGGCGGATCGACCAGCGCGTCGACGGCCTTCGGTCGCTGGGTGACTACCTGATCGCCGTACGGCCCGTCAGGGATGGGGGCGAGGCGCAGAACCCCGTCACCTTCCAGGCCAGGACGTCGGGACCGGCCGGGATCAACGAGTTCACCGTCACGCCGCTGAACGTGTCAGGCAGCTGCCCGACGTCGACTTTCGCCCTGTCCTGGACGGTCTCCAACACCACCCGCGTCGTGGTCAAGCGGAAGATCAGCGTCGAGGAGGTCCTGCTGGACCAGCAGCTCACGCCCTCCTCGCCGGTCAACATGCCACAGACCGGGACGTTCACGGACACCTACAACGACGTGTCGGCCAAGACGTACACCTTGATCGCGTACGACGCGAGCGGCCGGACGACCACCAGATCCGTGAGCTTCGGCTCACGCCGCGGCTAGCCCTGCGCCCCACGGCATTCCCTCGAAGAGTGAGACGAACATGCGTGCACGAACGCGGTTGAACAGGCGCGGGCCTCTCGCGCTCACCCTGACGGCGATCGTCGTCCTCGCCCTGGTGGCGCTGATCGCGCCACGGGTCACGGCGGCCCCGGTGAGGACGGTCTCCGCCTCCTCGGAGGCGGAGAGGCAGGAGAAGCTGCGGCAGCGGATGTTCGCCACGCAGGTCCTCGTCACGGCCAAGACCAACCAGGTGCGCGACGCCTACGTGTCGCTCTACATGATGGCCTGGATGGTGGACAACCCCGACGCCACGGCCGAGCAGGCGGACCACGCGATGCGGGTGGTGACGGACACCTGGAACGAGGCCGAGTACGACACCACCGGCTCCGGACCGGCCAAGATCGCGGCCGGGGTCAAGGCCGTCATGGACGTCGCCGGATCGGGCAACCCCGTCGTGGGAGGGCTCAAGAAGGTCGGCTCGTCCTTCCTCCAGGACGAGATCGGCAAGTACGAGAAGACGGCGGAGTGGAAGAAGAACGCCGCAGGTGACCGCCTGGCCGCCGACCTCATGCAGATCCTCGGGCCGTACAAGCGGCAGATCTACGAGAGCGTCGCCGACTTCGCCAAGGTGAAGCCCGCCTTCGGCGAGGCGTGGGACCGCAACATCGGCGCCCGGCTCGGCATCAGCTCACGCGCCACGCTCGCCGAGATCGAGCAGGACCCGAACATCCCGCTCAACGTCCGCGAGATCACCGCGATCGACTACTCCAACGAACCGCAGGCGTTCGAGGACGCCATCACGGCCGAGACCACCAAGGTGATGAAGAAGCACCGGGCGCAGGTCAAGGTGGCGCTGGCCGGCCTGTCCGGGAACAAGGTGCCCGAGCACGTGTCGTTGACCGACTACGCCCCGCCCATCGACTTCGACACCTACGGGGAGATCGTCGAGAGCAAGGTCGACTGGGACGCGGTCCTGCAGAACTCCTACCTCGCGGTCAGCATCCTCAGCCAGCTCGCGAGCTGGGTCGACGCCGACTTCGCCAAGGACCTGGAGATCGTCGCCACGGCGGCGTACCAGATCGGCAAGGCGGTCAGCGACTTCGTGCCCGCGGCGCTCAGCATGGGCATGGGCGTGCTGAGCAACGTCGCCACCGCGAACATGGTCGGAGCGGTGCTGGCCGGCGTGCAGGCGCTGATGCCGCTGTTCACCGACTCCATGCCGGGCGGCGTCCAGGGCGAGATCATGGCCCTGCGCGACGACATCGCCAAGCTGGGCGAGCAGATGCAGGCCCGCTTCGACTCCATCGACGCCCAGCTGTCGGTCATCTACGGCGACATGCTGGCCCAGTTCGACGAGGTCATCCGGCTCGGCCGGATCACGCAGACGCAGCTCTACCAGGTGAACCTGCAGATCTCCGCGCTCAGCTCCCGGCTCGACGCGTGGGGCACCGAGATCTTCGCCGCCCTTCAGGAGATCGCCCTGCGCGACGCCACGACGGTGCTCGACGGGTACGTGCACTACGCCGCCGGCCACAACGGCGAGCAGATCCCCAAGGACCGCTACGTCCACGACGTCGAGATCCCGCTCCGCGCCGCCCTCACCCAGGCGGTCACCAACGCGCCCTTCGTCGGCCCCGCCAAGAGCGACGGCGCCTGGAAGGAGAGCCAGATCGACGACGCCCTGCGGATCTACAAGGCCAACGGCGCCATCGGCTACCTGGACTGGTACGCGCGCCAGAAGTACGGCTACACCGGCCCGGCGCTCGGCACCGTGCCCAACCCCGCCGCCTGGCTGGCGCTCGCCCGCGGCTACGAGGTGCTGGCCTCGGAGAACTCCGAGGCCCACCGGGACATCTCGCCCGACAGGGCGGCGGCCGTCGTCGCGCAGGGCCGCGAGATCCTCAAGGCCAACCAGTCCTTCAGCAGACCCCTGTCCACGCCGCGCGAGGACGGCACCCGGACCAACAAGCTGTTCACCGGCCTCGTCAACGGCTACGACACGGCCGTCGGCAAGCTGAACGACCTGTTGCGCGAGACGCAGAAGGAGTTCGACAACAACCACCTGTTCAACCTCTTCGGCAACCCCGAGCAGCCGGTGGAGAAGATGGGCGACCCCGGCTACGTTCGCCCCTGCGCGCCCGAGGGGCAGGAGCTGAACGACCCGGTCGCGCTCAAACGGCCGCCCGTGGTCACCCTCGCCAACCTTCCCAGCCTGTACGTCCTGGCAAGCCACCACCTCGACATGGCGAACGCCCCGGACGTCTACCTCTGCCAGGACGTCGAGTACGTGAACGAGCGCATCGTCAGCCGCGGACGCTACGGCTTCTCGCGCTACGCCGACCTGCGGATCAGCTTCAAGGTCCGGATGGAGCAGGGCTCGTCCGTCAAGGACGTCCAGTCGTGGGTGAGGGTCTACCCCCAGGTCCACAACGGCTGCGAGTACACCTACGGCACCACTGCGGACCGGACCTGCGACATGGGCCCGTACGCCATCGTGAAGACCTGGAAGCAGTACGACGGGTACCCGGACCACAACGGCACGGGCCGGTGGGAGTACGCCGCCTGGATCGACGGCTTCAACGACTGCGTCCCCGTCGGCGAGGACCCGAACATCTACCCGCAGCTGCGCGGCCAGGTCGTGCAGTTCATCGCCGGCCGGCAGCTCGCCTACTACACCAAGGTCGCCCGCGAGCTGGAGACCGTCGCCTCACCGCTGAACAAGGCGGGGCAGGCGGTCGCCAAGGCCACGACGCTGCTCCAGGAGTACTCCAGGATCGGCTGGGCGAACACCATCGAGCAGGACGACCTGATGAAGATGGCGCTGTTCAGCGCCCAGCGCCTGCCGTCCGACCTCGGCGACGACCTCATGATCACCAGGATGTTCCAGGACGCGCGGGACGTCTACGCCTCGTGCCTGCCCGACCCGTCCACCCTCGGCGACGGGCACTGCACCTCCTCCCCCACCGAGTACGACCCGATGAGCGGCCAGTCGTTGCCCGCCACCTGCCCCACGGACATCCCGGACGCCGCCCGCACGGCCGACCCGGTCGCGAACTGCCTCCTGGGCTTCGCCCTGGGCCGTTCCAAAGTGCTGGCCGAGCGGTACGAGGTGGCCTCCAAGGCGATCGCCGCAGGCACCTACTCCGAGGACATGCCGCAGATCAGCCATGCCGTCAGCAGGCTGGAGAACACCGACAAGCTCATCCACGTGAGCTGAGCGGCGGGAAAGCAGGACGATGAAGCGCAAGACGTACGTCGCCGCCCTCGCGGCGGCCGGCGCGCTGCTGGCCACCGCTGGCTGGCTGGCCGGCCTGTCACCGGACCCGCACCAGGACCCGGCATCCGCCCCGCCGCACCGGGCGGCGCGGGTGTCGGTCCTGAGCGGGGGCACGCTGACGATCGCCACCAACCGCAGACCCCCCTCCTGGGACCCCGCCGGCGCCGCCGGCCCGTTCATGGAGAACGTGCAGCGCCTGTACCTGCGGACGCTCATGGCACATCCGCAGGGACGCGACGCCACGGCCCGCGAGGTCGTGCCCGACCTAGCGGCGGCGCCGCCAGCGGTGTCCGCCGACGGCACCGAGTACACCTTCACCCTGCGCGAAGGGGTGAAGTTCGAGGATGGCACTCCGGTCACCGCCGCCGACATCGAGTACGGTATGGAGCGGAGCCGCGCCCTGGGATCTTCCTCTAAGCTGGCCGAACTCCTCGACCCGGAGGGAACCTTTGCCCGGGCCCGCGCGAAGCACGACAGCGCGGACCTCGGCTCGATCGAGGCACGGGACAAGAACGCCCTCGTCTTCCACCTGGCCGGACCGTCAGCGGAGTTCACCCGGCTGCTCGCCGCGCCCGCGACCGCCCCGGTCCCGAGAGGGAGGAGCGAGTCGGCGTACCAGGTCCCCCAGTGGCCGCGGGCCCGTATCGGTTCTCGGCCGACGCGAGCGGCAGCCGCGTCAGCCTCGTCAGGAACCCCCGCTGGGAGCCGGAGACCGATCCGGTACGCAGGGCGCTGCCCGACAGGATCGACCTCACCCTGAGCGTCGCCGCCGCCGACCTGACGGCTGCCCGGCGGCCGGACATCATGCTCGTCGGCGACCCGGCCCTGGGCCGAATCCTGCGGGAGTCGGCGCAGGTCAGCGACTTCTCCGAACGCGTCACGACCTACCTAGCGCTCTCCGGCGTCGCGCCGTTCGACGACCTGGATTGCCGGCGGGCCGTGCTGCTCGCAGCGGCCGTACTACGAGCGGCTGGTGGCTGAGGGCGCAGAGATCGTGTTCCCGCTTCAGGACGTGCCGACCGGAGCCGGTTTCAACGCCTGGCACCCCGACGGGACAGTGGTGGAGTACGTCCATCACCGTCCCATCTAGAACTGGCGGGCAGCGCGCTTCGGCTCGCGGCCCTGGACGAGGTGGCCTACGTCCTCACCCACCTGCAGAAGGCAGCCCCTCACCCGGAAATCGCCGAGTACATCGAACGGCTCCCCGCCACCTTCGAACCGTACGGCGGACGCTACCTCGTCCACGCCACTCAGCACGAGGTGAAGGAGGGCAGCTGGCCAGGGCATGTCGTGAGGCTTGGCTTCCAGGGACGGCCGAGGCGCGGGCGTGGTGGGACTCTCTCGCGTACCGGGAGATCGCACGGCTGCGCTCACGCCCCATCGAGACCGACCTCATCCTGGTCGACGGCGTGCCCGAGAACTACGTCCCAAGGCGGCCGTCAACGCCCTACTGGAGGCGACGACCTCGCCTGCATAGGCCATCGACGGCTGCTCCCCGTCTCCTTGCTGCTGCGGGTCTACGGCTGCTGGTCGTACACGACAGCAGGACGCGCAGGCTCGACCTCTGAGCCGGCCGTGACCGCCGCACCCTGGTGCGGCGGTCACGAGCGCAAGCCGAGGCGCGTGCCCGCCGGCTCAAGGCAGCCGTACCGTCAGCGCTGCATTTGGGCGCTGTGCACCGGGTGCTCGCCTCGGCCTGCAACCGGTACTCCTCGCCGGACTTGGCACGATTGTCCTCGATGACCCGGGTGGACTCCGCTTCTGTCACTTTGGCGTGACGCGAGGTCGAGCGAGAGCAAAGGCTGGTGCTGCGCACCACGGCCTTGCCGGCAGTTGTCCCGTCGCACCGATCTCGCTGAACCACTGCAGTCCTTGTGCCGTTGCTCGGTCGAGGTAGATCTGCAGCAGGGCGGCGCATGTACGGGCGTCACTCTCGGCTTGGTGCGCTGTACCGTTGTCGATTCCTTCGTCAGCAGCGCAGTCGGCGAGGCGACGGGAAGATCCTGGCGCTCCGAAGCGGCGTGCCAGGGCCAGGGTGCACAGGGTCATGAGGTTGTCGGGGGCGTAGCCGGCGCGGGCGAATTCTGCGCTGAGGACTTCGCTGTCGTAGCGGACGTTGTGAGCCACCACGATCGCGCCGTCGAGTATGGCCGCGACATCTCCGGCGATCTGTGGGAAGTGAGGCGCCGTTGTCAGATCATCCTTGGTGAGGCCGTGGATGTGGGTGGGGCCGGGGCTGCTTCCGGGGTTGACCAGGCTGGAATAGGTGCGGTCTTCGTTGCCGTCGGGGTGAAGTCGGATGACGGTGATCTCGGTGATGCGGGCCTTGCGGGTGTCGAGGCAGGTGGTTTCGAGGTCCACGACGGCGTACGGCAGTGAGCCGATGCGGTGCCTGCGTGGTGATGCGGCAGGCTTGGGCGTGTCCAGATTGACCGCCCGACTGTGCTGGGTGGTGGCCGCGAGAGCATCGATCGACTGCTGGGCTTCGGCGACGTCGAGGCGGAGGGCGTAGGAACGGGTGAGGAGTTCCTCTCCGATGACGTCATCGTACTTGTCCACGCGTTTGTCGGGGATCAGTGCGGCCAAGGCGAGGGAGTCCGGAACGCCCTCCCTGGCCAGGAGGTCTGCGGCGGCCTGCGGAGTGATGTCGCTGATCAGTAGCGCGAGTCCGTAGCGGATGACGTCGACGCCGTGGGCGTGCAGGGCCAGGGCGAGGGTGGTCATGATGGCGTCGCCGCGGAAGGGGAACAGCAGGGTGTCGTTGCCGTAGCCGACGAGCGGGGTGTCGTGCAGGCCGAGGCGGCGGTAGGCGGCGCGGCCTTCGGCGAGCAGGCTCTGGGCTGTGGCGTCGAGGTAGGCCGGGACAGTGGTCTGTTCGTACAGGCGCCGCATGGTGGTGCGGATACGGTCGTGGACGAGGGGGCCGGTGCCGGTGAAGCAGGGCGGGCGTCCTCCGGAGGCGCGGGTGACCTCGATGATCTTGGCGTGGGTGTCGATCGCCTGGATACGCCAGCGCCGGCCGGCGAAGATCAGCAGGCTGCCTGCCGGAAGCGGTTGTTCGAGGGGCAGGCTGCCGAGCGTGCGGCCCTCGGTGACGATGCGGTATTCGGTGGGGGCGGCGAAGGCGGCGTAGAAGGTGTAGTGGTTGACCAGCCGCTCCCCTGTTTCGGCATGCAGGAGGAGCCCGTCGCTCTCCTGGCGGATGAGGTCGGCGGCGGCAAGGTCGCGCAGTAGCGTGGCAAAGGCGGGGCTGTTGACGGCACCGAAGGGGCCCTGTACGCAGAGGGCGCGGTAGGCGTCGGCCGGGGTGATGCCGCCGTGCTGCGCTATGAGGGACAAGAGCTGCTGGGTGAGCGTGGACAGGTGCAGAGCTGCGGCGGCCGGTGGCTCGTACCAGCGTTGCAGGAGTAGCTCGACGGTGGCGATGGACTGGACAAGCTGGGCGCGAAGTTCGTCGGCCGGGTGGATGGTGGGGGTGGCGTCGGGTTCGCTGACGTACAAACGCAGGATGGCAGGACCGCCGCGCCGTCCGGAGCGGCCGAGGCGTTGCCGGAGGGCGGCGACGCTGGGTGGGGCGCCGACCTGTGCGACGGAGGTGACCGAGCCGATGTCGATGCCCATCTCCAGGGTGGAGGTGCAGATGGCGGTGGCCGGGTGGGAGCGGTCCTTGAGACGGGCTTCGGCGTGCTCGCGGATGTCCTTGGACAGGTTGCCGTGGTGGGGCACGAACTCGTCCGGTACGCGGGCGCCCTCGCAGCGGCGGTTCAGCAGGTCGGTGTAGTCCTCGACGGCCGCGCGGGAGTTCGCGAAGACGAGGTTGTGGGAACCGCGCAGCGTGGCGAACAAGTGGTCGGCGATGGCGAGCCGGTCGCCGGTGGCGACATCGTCGGCGGTCACCTCCTCGCCGAGCGCTTCGTGGGCGGCGCGGGCGCGCGGGTCGAGCTGTACGCGCTGGCTTGGCAGGACACCAGCATCGACTTCTTCGCCGCCGGCTGGTGAGCACTGGGCCTCTTCCTGGTTGTGCCGGGCCGACGGGACGCCCTGCTTGCGCAGGCAGATGCAGCATCCCTGCATTTCCGTAGATGTATCGCCCCCTGTTCCGGGGGAGACATGTCCCTTCGCTGCGTGCCACGGTGGCCGTTACGCCGCCTGCTTCCTGTGATGATCGCCTTGCCCATCTCGCTGCCTCTGCCGGGTAGCGCGGTGCACGCCTCCGCGCCCCTAACGCCGAACTGCCCGGCAAGGGCTATTTGGCGACCGATCGCGCAACCACGTTGTTCCTCAGCAAGCGAAGGGTGGCAAATGCGTTACACAACCCGTGCCACTGTCATGATCGCGGCCGTTCTCGGCGTCACGATCTCGCCGGTCTCCCCCGCCGCGGCCCAGCCATGGCCGCCCCCGCCCGCGTGTGTGGGGTCCACCTGTGTCGACCGATCACCGATCTTGTGCGACGACGAGGTCCGGACCGTGACGTCGTGGAAGGTTCCTGATTGGAATGCCTACGTAGAACTGCGCTACTCCGCCAACTGCGCGGCCAACTGGGCCCGATACCCCAGCGCCAGCCGTCCCCCACTCTGGATGTGGGCGCAGACTTGGGACGGGAGGAGCACGGCCAGAGTCGATCTGCAATACGGGGGCGACGACAACCGCTTCACCAGCATGGTCGACGGCACCCAACTTGCTCGCGTGTGCGCCGAGAACAAGTACATCCCCCGCGCCCCCGACGACGCCAACCTGTGCAGCCCCTGGTATTGACGCCTTCGCCGAGGGGATACCCGCCCGCGCCTGCCGACACGGTTCCCCTCGCCCTTGACGGTCTGCGCATTCCAGACAGACAGGAGGGAGATCAACCCTGCTTGGGTGACGACGCCGTTCTCAGCCAGTGCCGGCGCTTGGCAGGCATCATCCCGAGTACTCGGCCAGGAGCCGGGTGAGGCGGTCCGTGGTGGCCTCGCTGTCGGCGGGCCGCTTGCCCTGGGCGAGGGCGGCGTTGCCGCCTCCCCGGCCGTCCAGGACGAGCTTGACCAGCGCTGCGGCCGACACCCTGGACACCTTTGCGGGCTCGTTGACGGCCACGACGAAGCCCTCGGGTGAGGCGACCGCGACGACGCCGGGCCGCGCGTGCGGCAGACGGGCACGGACCAGTTCGGCCAGCGGGCGTGGCGCCAGGTCGGTGTGCGCGGTCGCGAACAGCACTGGGCCGAGGTCGGCCGCCTGGCCGGGCCACGCGTTCAGCGTCGGCCGTCAGGAGCCGGTCGCGTAGCTGCTGGGACTGCCGCTCGGCCGCCTTCATGCGCTTGACCAGCGCCGTCACGCGGTCGGGCGCCTCCTCTCCGGGCGCGTTGAGCTGCTCGGTGACCCGGGTGAGCAGGTCGCGCTCGCGGGCCAGGTAGCGGAAGGCCTCGATGCCGGTGACCGCCTCGACGCGGCGCTGCCCGGCGCCGGCGGAGGACTCGGCGGTCAGCGCGAGCGTCCCGCGCCTCGGCCAGCGGCAGGTACCGCGCGGCGACGGGCAGGTCGCGGCGGATCGCCAGGTTGGCGACCTCCTCCACCTCGCTGCGGGTGGCCGCCGACAGGCCGCCCCGTCAGGAGAAGTCCAGGCGCATTGATCGGCCGCTGCACGTCGAGGACCTCGGCGGTGACGCCCGCGCCCGTCAGGGTGCCAGCGTCGCTGTCCTGCCCTCCGGACTCAGTCCGACCTGCGCGGCGGGAAGCCGAAGGACCACTGCCGGCCGAGCAGCCGCGGCCGGCGCTACCGCACCGGTAGTGCGGCCAGCCTGCGGGAGAAGCGGCGCAGGAGCAGGCCGGCTGTGGCGGTGAGGCCGCCGAGCAGGCCCAGCCAGGTGCCCACCGCGCCCAGTCCGGCCGGTCCCGCCAGCAGGGCCGCGAGGGGAAGACCCACGAGCCAGTAGCCGACCAAGGTCAGCCGGAAACCGCTCTTGGTGTCGTCGAGACCACGGAGCAGACCCACGCCGATGTTCTGGGCGCAGTCGACGAACTGCATGACGGCGGCCACCATGAGCAGGCCGGTGGCGATGGCGAGCGCCTTTCCGCCTTCCGCGCCGAGGAAGGGGCGCAGGATCAGGCCGGGCAGCGCGAGGTACAGCACCGCGACGATCGCCATGACGGCAGCCCCGCAGGCGAGGGCGGCTCGCGCGATGCGCCGGGCCTGACCGGCCTGTCCCAGGGCGATCTGCCTGCTCACGCCGATCGAGGCGGCGTGCGACAGACCCACGGACACCTGAAAGACGATGTAGACGAGCTGGTTGACGGCGGTGTGCGCGGCCAGGGCAGCGGTGCCGGACGCGCCGATGATCAGGGCGACGACGGAGAAGAACCCTGCCTCGGACCCGTAGGTGGCGGCGATCGGCAGTCCAAGCCCGGTGAGCCGGCGCACGGTCGCGGGACGGGCCCGCCAGAAGCGAAGGGTGAGCGCCGGGGCCAGCTCCGGGTCCCGGCGGGCGGAGACGTACAACGCGACGAAGGTCGCCAGGTAGACGGCACTGGTCGCGGCCCCGATCCCAGCCAGCCCGAGCGGATGGACGAGCGCGGCGTTGAGCGCGGCGTTGACCACGATCGAGGCCAGGGTGATGCGCAACAGCGCCTGCGGGCGACGCATGCCGACGGTGAACTGCCGAAGCGCCTGGAACCACAGGCAGGGCAGCAAGCCGGGCGCCAGCGCCCACAACATCGGCCGCATCCGCTCGATCACCGCCGGCTCCTGCCCCAGCAGGGCGACGGCCTCGCCGATCAGAATCATGGCCGCGCCGCCGACGAGACCCGCGATGGTCGCCAGCGCCATCGCGGCGCGGACCAGGTCACCGACATCCTCTTCACGTGCGTGGGCGGCGGCGACCTGGTTGCCGACCGCTGTCACCAGCCCGACGCCCATGGTGCGCAGCTGGTTGAAGATGACCATCGCCAGCCCGCCCGCCGCCAGCGCCTGCACGCCGAGCAGGCCGAGCATGAGGGTGTCGGTGGTGGTCAGCGCGACCTGGGCGAGCTGGGTGAGGGCGAGGGGTACGGCGAGTCCGGCCAGTTCGCGTACGTCGTGGCGCAGGGGGGACGTTGTCACGCCGTTTTCTCTCCCTTTAGGATAGGCAAACCTAAGTAAGACTATCGGTGCGAATGAGGACGAAGTGAACCTGAGCAGGCGTCAGCTTCTCATGACCGCGGGAGGAGCGAGCCTAGCGGCGCTGCTCGCGGCCTGTGGCAGCGGGGCGGAGCCCGGCGCCGCCCTCGCGAGCCAACCGGCTCAGGCGAAGCCTGCCACCGGCGGCACCCTGCGCGTCGGCGCGCTGGGCAAGGCGAGCGCGATCACCCGCGACCCCCACGGCACGCAGGCCAACGAGAGCGACTATCTGATCATCAGTCTGCTCTACGACACGCTGACCGTCCCGGGCGCCACCGCCAACACCGCGCCCCGGCTGGCCGGGGCGTGGAAGGCCGACAAGGAGGTCAGGACCTGGCGGTTCACGCTGGCGCCGGGCGCGACCTTCCACGACGGCACGCCGGTGACCGCCGAGGACGTCGTCTGGTCGCTGCGCCGCCTGCGCGACACCCCCGCCGGTCCCTCCCGGCTGCCGGGCGTCACGTCCGCGAACATCAAGGCGGACGGGGACGCCGTCGTGCTCACCTCGGACTATCCCAACGCCGACCTGCCGCTGATGATGCGGTTGACGACGTTCGTGATGAAGAAGGACACCACGGAGGTGGCCGGCGCGCCGGGCACCGGCCCGTTCAAGCTCGACTGGTACCGCGACGGCAACGCCCGGCTGGTCCGCAACGACAGCTGGCACGGGGGCAAGCCGTACCTCGACGCGATCGAGGTGAAGATCTTCGAAAGTCCGCAGGCCATGGCCAACGCGCTGCTGGCCGGGCAGATCGACGTGGCCTCCAACGTGGGCGCCGTCGCCGCCCGCGTCGCCGCCGGCCGGCCTGGCGTGCAGGTGCTGCGCCGGCCCGACGACATGGCGATGCCGATCGTCATGCGCACCTCCAAGGGCAGCCCGTACGCCGACCCCCGGGTCCGCGAGGCGCTCCGGCTGGCCGTGGATCGCGAGGCGATGGTCAAGCAGGTGCTCAGCGGGTACGGCAAGGTCGCCAACGACGTGCTCGGCACGGGCGACCCCATCTACGCCAAGGACCTGCCGCAGCGCGCACGCGATCTCGCGCGGGCCAAACAGCTGCTGCAGGAGGCCGGTTTCGACCTGTCCAAGACCTACCCGCTGCACACCACCGACGACATCGCGGGGCTCGCCGAGTCCGCCGCGCTGTTCGCCACCCAGGTGCGTGAGGCGGGCGTGCAGATCGAAGTCGTCAAGCAGGACTCCGGCGCGTTCTGGGACAAGACCTGGCTCAAGGGCGACCTCTACACCACGTACTGGGGCACCAACGACTCGGTGCTGTTCTTCGCCAGCAAGCTTCTGCTGACCGGCGCGGGACAGAACGAGTCGGGCTGGAGCGACGCCGCGTTCGACCAGGCGTACAAGGAGGCCGTGGGCACCCTGGACGAGGCCGCCAGGGCCAAGGCTCTGCGTACGCTGCAGGAGATCGAGCACGAGCGCTCCGGTTACGTGCTGTGGGGCATGGCCGACGGCATCGACCTGGCCGGAGCGGCCGTACGGGACCTGCCGAAGCTTCCCGGGTACGGACGCGTGCAGCTTGAGCGGGTATGGCTGGCTCGTTGACGGTGCTGCGGCTCGGCTGGTTGCTCGCCCGCCGGGCTGGACTGCTCGCGGCCTTGCTCGCGCTGGTCTTCGTCGTCGTGGAGGCGCTGCCGGGCGACGCCGCCGACGCGACCGCCGAGCGCGGGGAGAGCGAGGCCGACATCGCCCGGCGCCGCACCCTGCTCGGCCTCGACCAGCCGGTGTTCCTACGGTTCCTGCGCTGGATGGCCGGGCTGCCCACCGGGGACCTCGGCGTCTCCGCCCGCGGGGAGAAGGTCTGGGACCTGCTGGCGGGGCCGCTGCCCAACACGCTGCTGCTGGGCGGCATCGCTCTAGCCGTCACCGTCGTCACCGCGCTCGCCGTCGGCTGCTGGGCCGCACTGCACCCGGGATCGGTGACCGACCGGGTGACCTCGGCCTCCGCCACGGCGGTGCTGGCCCTGCCCGAGTTCGTGATCGCGGTGGCGCTGGTGCTGGTGTTCGCGCTGTGGACAGACCTGCTGCCCGCGGCAACGCTTGCCGGGGCGGACGGGTCCCCTGCCTCATGGACGATGCTGGTACTACCGGTGCTGGCACTGGCGATCCCGCAGATCGGATGGAATGCACGGATCGTTCGCGGTGCGATCGCCGACGAGGCGCGAGCACCGCATGTGGCCGCCGCGGTCCTCGACGGTCTGCAGCCCCGGCGCGTCCTCAGCCACCACCTGTTGCCCGGCGCACTGCCCGCCATCGCCGTGGGCGCGGCGACCTCCACCGGCATGCTGCTGGGCGGCGCGGTCGCGGTAGAGACCATCTTCAACTATCCCGGGGTCGGCACGCTCCTCGCCGGAGCCGTAGCAGACCGCGACAGCCCGATCATCGCCGGAGTAGTGGCGCTGACCGGGCTCGCGATCACGTGTGTGCTGCTGGTCGCCGACCTGATCCGCTCCTGGGCCGCAGGAGGCCGCCTGTGACGCGTCTGCTGCCCGCACTGGTCCTGCTCCTGCTGGCCTTGGGCGGACCGCTCCTGGCTCCCCTGCCGATGGACCAGCCGGTCACCATCCCCTACGGGCCGCCCGGAGCCGACGGCACGTTGCTCGGCGGAGACCAGCTCGGCCGCGACGTCCTGAGCAGGCTCCTGTACGGAGGGCGCGACCTGGTCCTGTCCTCCATCGCCGTCGCACTGCTCGTCACGGCCATCGCCGCGATCCTGGGCGTGGCCGGCGCGCTACGTCCGGCCTTCGGCCGCTTCATCGAACGGGCGACAGACGTGTTCATGCTGCTGCCCGCCGTCCTGGGTATCCTGCTGGTCACCCAGGCCTGGCCGCGCGGCGGCCCGTTCGCCCTCGTCACCGCCGCCGTCGCACTCGGTGTCCCCTTCGCCGTCCGGTTCATGGCCGCCGCCGCGGCGCCCGTCGTGACCACCGGCTACGTCGAAGCGGCCATCGCCAGTGGCGAGCGCACCTGGCATCTCATCATCCGCGAGGTGCTGCCGAACCTGCGCTCCACCGTCCTGGCCCTGTTCGGGCTCCGTTTCGTGGAAGGCGTCTACGTGATCTCCACTGCCGCCTTCCTCCAGATCGGCCCCCAGCCCCCGGCCGCCGACTGGGCACTGATGATCCGCGAGAACAGCGCCGGGCTCGTCCTCAACCCGTGGGCCGTGCTGGCGCCTGGCATCGCGATCGCCGCGCTGGCGATGAGCGTCAACCTGGCCACCGGCGCACTCGCCCCCAAGGCACGTACATCGGAGGTGGCACTCCTGTGACCCCGCTTGCGGTGGTGACCAGGCTGACCGTGGCGGCCCCCGGCGGGCCCGAGCTGCTGGCGGGCGTCAGCCTGGCCGCCCATTCCGGGCGTGTCTTGGCCCTGGTGGGCGCCTCAGGCTCCGGCAAGACCACCCTGCTGCGCGCGCTGCTCGGCGACCTCCCCCCGCGCACCACCCGTCAGGCAGGAGACGTGCGGGTGCTCGGCACGGACGTGTTCGGCTGCGGCTCTGACGCGCTCCGCGAGCTGCGGCGCAGCCGACTGGCCTTCGTCGGGCAGGATCCCGGCTCGGCGCTCAACCCCAGGATGCGCGTGGCCTCCGTCGTCGCCGAGACCGGCGCCGGCCTGACCCGTGACGACGTCGCCGGCCTGCTCGGCGAGGTCGGTCTGGGCGACGTCCCCGGATTGCTCAGGCGCAGGACCGTCGAGCTCTCAGGTGGCCAGCAGCGCAGGGTCGCTCTGGCCCGGGGGCTGGCCCGCCGGCCTGATCTGCTGCTCCTGGACGAGCCCACCGCGGGGCTCGATCCGACCGCACGCGCGGACATCGGCGCGCTGCTGCGGCGGCTGGCCGCAGAACGCGGAATCGCGGTGGTGATGTCCTGCCACGACCGGGAACTGGTCGCCCAGGTGGCCGACGACGTCCTGGAACTGCCCGGTGGCGCGCCCTCCCAAGCGTCCGCCCCCAGGCCGCCGCGCCGCGGCACACCTGGTCATGAGACGGGACTACGCGCCGAAGGGCTGGCCGCACATGTGGGGCCCGCACGGCTGCAGGTGCTGCGCGGCATCGACCTGCACGCGCCCTCAGGAAGCACGGTCGGCGTCGTCGGCCCTTCGGGCTCGGGCAAGACCACGCTGCTGCGCACCCTGGTCGGCCTGCACCCGCGCGCGGGCGGCTCGCTCACGCTGGACGGTCTCCCCCTGCATCCTGACGTGCGGCGCCGCGGGCAGGAACTGCGGCGCCGGGTGCAGTTCGTACCGCAGAACCCGATGGGCGCGCTGAACCCCTCGGCCACCGTCGGCGCCGCCCTGCTACGGCCGGTGCGGCTGCACCGCCGACGCCCCCGCGCCGCGGGACCTGAGCGCGTGGACGAACTGCTGAAACAGGTCGGGCTGAGCCCCGGCCATGCCGGCCGATATCCGCACGAGCTGTCCGGCGGCCAGCGCCAACGCGTCTCCATCGCACGCGCACTGGCCGCCGAACCCGACGTGCTGATCTGCGACGAGGTCACCTCGGCCCTGGACGACGGCACCGCCCGCGCGGTCATGAACCTCCTGACCGGCCTGCGGGAAACGCAGGGCACGGCCGTGATCTTCGCCTCTCACGATCTCCGGCTCGTCCAGGAGTACGCCGACAGTGTGGTCACGGTCTAACCGGGACATGCCGGCCAACGGTCGTGCCCACGGCCTACGCGCCCGATGGCCAGGGAAACGGGGACGGGCAGCGCCGACGCCGCCTCCGCGCCCATGAGGATCAGTGCCAGGCACGCTACTGATCCCGACAGGGCCAGCACCATCGAGCCCGCCGCACGGGCCGCCCGGACCGCCGGCTCGACAGGGAGGGAGCAGCGAGCGCCAGCACGATGCCCCCACCTGCGAGGACAGGGAGGCCGTTGCCCGCCGGTCTCACCGGCGGCGCTGGTAGTGGTCGAGGGCGATCTTCGCGGCGTAGTTGCCGTCGTCGGTCTCGATCACCTTGATCACGGCGATCTCCCCGGTCCGGCGGGAGCGCAGGCAGAAGACCGTCCCTGGAGGAACCTGCCGGAAGCGTACGCCGTATGACGGGGCAGGGGTGGCCTGCACGCTGCACCGGTCGGGGGTCAAAGAAGGCTGGGAGGAGATGTAGACGTCAGTGTCGTCGGGAAGCTCGAAGGCGCCGTGGCCGTCCCCTCCGCTGTTGGTGCTCATCGACCATGCGCCGTCCCCCTCGGCGACCACACCGGTCTGCAGGTCGAAATAGAAGTTGTAGTCCGGTAGCGGTAGGCGCCGGTCAAGGTAGACCGGCTGGTAGGCCGACGTCGGCGACGGAACGACGCTCGCAGGAGGGACGGCCTGGTGCCTCTCCTCCGGTGCCCACGGTGTTGTCACGGCGAGAGTGACGGCGCAGGCCAGCGCCACGACGACAAGGACCGCCGGCCATCGGTGTCCGATGATCCGGCCCAGGGCTGTGCCTGCCACGGCAGTGGTCGTGGTCTCCGCCGGTATGGGACCGCCGAGTGCGTCGGTCTCGTCCTGCACCTCTCCCGCTCCGGCGAGCAGGTCGGGGTAGGCGCGCTGAATCGTGACGTACAGGCTGGTCCAGCGCCGGCGCCATGCTTCGACGTCTCCGCCGCAGGCCGCCACGAAGGCGAGGGTGACGTCCAGCGTCGGCAGGGTGTGCCCGGCCGCAGCGCGGGACAGCACTGAGGGCGAGTAGTTCGCCTTCTGCGCGAGTTCGCGATACGTCGGGGCCCCTGGGGCCGCGATCCGCAGTTCGCGAAGGTCGAGGGCGAACTCCTGGAGAGGCCCGTCCGGTACCTTCGCCTCCCGCCTGCCCATCGCTACCTCGATCACGCAGTCGAAGCCTGCCCGTCCCGTGACGGGCACCGTAGCCGGCAGTATCCGATCTTCCGTGAGATCGGTCAATCGGCCCGGAGCGCGCCGGGGCTCACGCCCGGGCGGATGTTTGATTGTTTCTCTTTGTTCGGGCTTTGGTTCGTCAGTGCCTGGAGATCTTCCCTCGCTACCGGTCGCTGGCGAGAGTCGAGGTCACAAACGTCGTGCGGGACCTGCCCGCATGGTCGTACGCCGACTGAGAGGAAGCAGCATGCAACGATCCTTCGCCATCACCGCCCTGGCCCTCGGCCTAGTCTTCACCGGTTCCGCGGCCTACGCCCAGGACGGGCCGGGCCGCGGGGAGAGAGACAAGTCGATCGGCGACACGACCAGGGCATGCTGGGGGAAAAGGTGCAACGGACAGGATCCCATCAGCAAGCACTGCAACAATGACGCCCAGAGCATCATCCGGTACGACACCAGCCTGGGCCTGCTGGAACTACGCCACAGCCCGGCATGCGGCGCCTCCTGGGCGCGGATCACGGGCGCACGGGCGGGAACGTGGTTCTACGTGCAGGCCTGCTACGCGCCGTACACGCAGACCTTCCGGGTTCCCCGCGGCTACACCGACGCCTACACCGACATGGTGCCCGGCCAGATGGGCATACGCGTCGGCAACCTCGCTGATCACAGCCCCTGCTTCCAACCGTCGGACGCGAAGCACGGGTGAACCACCGCGACCACCGTTCACGCGCCGGGACGAGGTTGTCGTCGAACAGGGTCATCGATGAGCCCTGAAGGGCAGACAATCGGCGACGTTCGTGGGCCCCCGCCCAGCCGTGAACCAGCACTCACCGATTGCCCTGACGGCCACCCGCCCTTGCTGCCGCCGTCCGCTGGAGAGGCGGACGGCGGCTACGGGAAGGTGGTTCGGTCTTGGTAGCGGCGGTGGATGAAGGCACGCACACGAGAACCATCCAGGTCGAGAGCCGTCGCGCCGCTGGCCGCCCACCTGACGAACCCCTGTGCGCCACGAAGCCACCGCCCTCATCACCGGGTCCGCGCGCAGCTTCGACTTCGGCGGCGCCGGTGTCAGCGCACCTCAGCAGAGCCTGAATGCCGCCGGCGTCCATGGCTTGTTCCTCTTCATGGAGCGGCACTCTAAGTCATGCCCGCCACCGCGCGACAGCCGAGACGATCGGTTCTGCGACTGGCCGGCGGTCATCGAGGTGGCGGCACACTCGCCGAACACCGAGGCCCCGCTCAGCCAGCGCATGGCTCCGGTATCGAGGAAGGTGCCGGCCGACGGCTGCCCCATGATCCTGGCATCGGCCGCCACGTCCAGCACCGCATGCGTCTGGACGCCATCATCGCCGACGCTCCGCTCGCCCTGGGGCGCGCCCGGGCTTTCAGCACGTCTGATAGCCGAGGCCGCGGCCATGCAGGCGACAGACCAGTTCCTGGGGATCGAATCAGCGAGCGGTCAGTTCGGTGATGTCGACCGCGTTCACCAAAGCCTGCAGCTCCGGCTCGAACCGGAGATCGAGCGGCTGCGGCTCCTTTGCGGCCCCCTTCTGGTTGAACATCAGGTTGTCGCCGGTGTCGTTGACCACGGTGGCCGCGTTCACGGCGTCCCATCGCACACCGTCGAAGGAGCGCCGCTCGAAACGTCCCGCGAGCATGCAGCTCACCTGAGTCCGGCCGTACGCGTCCACGCGATCGGTGCGCAGCACCACCGCGCGCGCGGCGCTGAGGCCAGGAGCCACGGCGAACGCCTCGCGCAATGTGACCAGCAGGTATCCGCACAACGTCAGGGTGTAGTAGCTCGCGCGCTCCGTCTTGGTGAGCTTCTTCAGCGAGAGGTTGCCCGCAGCGGTACGTGAGGGGAAACGCTCAGGGACGAAGTCCGGCCCCGGCGCAAGGATCACCACAGACACCTCCGAGCCGTTCAGCGCTACAGGCGCCGCAGGCGCCTCGTTGTCCTCGAAAGCCTCCGCCAGAACCGGCAGGACCATGTCTGGATCGTTCCCGCACAGGCGCTGCCATTGGCGGTTGAGCTCCCACTGGTACCGGTCGCGCTCGGCGTTGGCCTGCGTCCACCAGTTCCGCATGTCGGCCTCGGCGGCCTGCCGCGCACGCTGCTTGGCCTCAGCGCGGGCCCTGCGCTGAAACACGCCGATTCCGGCCAGCGCCTGCTGCTCCCGAGGGGCCAGAAAGGCCGTGAGGTCCGGCGACGGGACAGATGCGGCGACAGGTGGTTGCGCGGGCGGGAACTCGGCCCGATGCAGGTCGAGGATCTGCATGAAGACGCCCGCCAGCCGTTCGGCTTCGGCGGCCTTCTCTGCCTGCGCGGCGGCGCGCTGGGCCTGGGCCATCTGCCGTTGCAGGCTGCCGGCCGTGGGACGGCGCCCCGTTGTGGTACGTCGGCGGCCACCGCCAAGGCTGGTGTAGAAGCTCATCGGCCCCACCGAGGAAGAGAGCCCGGTACGACCGGCTCCCACATGCATCCGCGCGAAGCTGGGTCCGATCCCGGCTCTCAGGCCGCGACTGCTGACCCTGAGGCGTACCCCTGGCATGACCTTGAACGAGAAACCCACCCTGACGTCTCCTTCGCGTCATGCCTGTTCACCGGCGTCCCATTGACCTCAGGATCTTCTTCGGGCCGGCGGCGGATGTCGTTACCGCCGCCGATCCTGCACCACTATCGGCCGGGTCAGCTGGGGCTCTCGGCAGCGGCCATACCGGCCTCACGTTGAAGCTCGAACACCATGGCCACGCGACCGGCTTGCCGGTGCCTGGGTATCACCACGGCTTCCTCGCAAGCGTGAGCGGCTCGGAGGTGGGCCTGCGCGCGGGCACGTGGATGAGCTGGACGTGTTCGCCATGCTGGAGGTCGTAGGGCGCTTGGCCGGACTTGAGTGCCAGCCCCATCCTGACGGATTTCCCGCTGATAGCTCTGCTCCTGTTCGCCGCGACCATCGGCCGAGTGAGCAGCGAAAGCGCCGTGGCCCGACGCATGCCCGGGCACGTTGCTCCGCGCCTTCGCCTGCCTGGAGGCCCACCCCGATCAAGACATCACCGTGGCCGACACTGCCGCCGCGCACGTCACCGTACGGGCCATCCAGCTGGCCTTCCGCCGCCGTCTGGACACCACTCCCCTGGCTCACCCACGCCGAAGCCACCTGCACCAGGACCTACGCGCCTCCGACCCAGAGCGGAAGCTTGGTCGCCGCCATCACCGAACGCTGGAGGTCTGCCCACCATGGCCGATTCTCCGCTTCTCCGCGTTGTCGGCTGACATGTGAGACTGCAGCGCCGCGGCCCGGCAGTTCCACGTACGTGGCAAAGCGGTTGCAGGCGACCACGGCGATGTCAGCCGTGGGCGTCAGCGACGACCTGCACGATGGCCAAGCGGAGCCCGCCGGTGATGAGCGAACCGGTCGGAGTACAAGACCAAACCACGGTTCCGGCGTAGCCGGACGGCCGTCAAGACGGCGCGGGCGGGGAGACGACAGGGGCCACAGTCGGTGATGGCGGCCGGGTTCCGAACAGGCTGGCGGCGAGTTTCTGCAGCAGGCTGTAGGCCAGGATCGGCACGAGGACCTGCGGACGGTGCGCGAACCAGCTTGTGGCCAGGACCGCCGCCGCGCTGGTGTTGTTCATGCCGGTGGCGAAGGTGAGGGAGATGCCGTCGGGAGTGTCGCATCGGGTCCATCGGGACATCCACCTGCCGACGAGGAAGGACAGGCAGCAGACCGCACCGGCCACGCCGACGGCCAGGGCCAGGAAGTCAAGGTCGGGGGGCGACAACGCCTGCCCGAGCGCGCCGGAGGCGTTGAGGTAGCACAGCAGCAGGATGTTCACGATGTTGGCCAGCTTGATGACCGGCGCGATGCGTGCCGCTCGCCGCTCCCCGAGTATGGCCCGCCCGAGGATCCCGGCCAGAGAGGGCAGCACGATCAGGGCCAGCGCGAATGCGCCCGCGCCCGCTGTCCCGGCCAGCCCGTCGAGCCGGGCCGTGTCATCAAGGCTGCGGGCGCCCCCTGGGCCGACCAGGGCGGCGGACACGGTCAGCCCCCACGGAACCGTGACAGGGCTGAGCAGCGTCGAGCCCACGACCATGGCGACCACCAAGGGCACGTTGCCTCCGGCGTTCTGCCCCCATGACGCCGCTCCGCCGGCGATCGGCATGGCCAGCACCAGCAGCAGACCGACCGCGAGGCACTCCACCTCCGCGGCATCGGGCCAGGCCCGCAGGCACATCGCAGCAACCGGCAAAAGCACCACGGGCAGGAGCGCGTTCATCGCCACGCCCGACGCCAACCGCAGGGGCCGCCCCGCCACGGTGCGCAGATCCCGTATCCGCACCCCGAGCCCGGCGGTCGACAACATCACTGCCAGCAAGACCATGGGCACCTTGACCGGACTGCCCGATCCAAGCGCCATCGCCCGCATAGCCTCGCCCGGCCGCGGCGCCACGGCAGCCAGCAGGTAGCAGATGATCATCAACGCGAGCAGCCGCCGCTGCACCGCGCCCACCACCCGGCTCATCATTTGAGCAACCTATCGATTACGGTCAGTGACCCGAACTTCGGGGGGCGAGAACTGGCTGTAGGCCATGGCCGCCCGGCCGAGCCGGCGCCCGTGGTGGCGGAGGGTCTTGACGTGCGGCCGGACAGACTTGCCGGAAGGCCCGCAGTACCGCTGACCTGCCGCGGCAACGGCAGAGGCGGGAGCCGAACAGTTCAGGAGTGGACCGGGCCCCGCCGACGACGAGTCGGCGGGGCCCGGCGCCTGGCTCAGCCGTCCTCGGGCTCGGAGGCGTCGCCCTTGCCCTCCTGCTCGTGCTGGTCGCCCGCCTGGCCCTGCTTGCCCTCCTGGGTCTCGGAGCCGGCTTCCTGCCCCTTGTCGTCCTGGCCGTCCTCGGCTTCTGCCTTCTCGGCGCCCTGGTCGTCCTGGCCGTCCTCAGCCTCGGCCTTCTCGGCGCCCTGGTCGTCGTTGCCGTCCTCGGCCTCGGCCTGCTGGCCCTGCGCGTCTTCCTGCGTGCCCTCGTTGGGGTCCGCGCTCTCCGCGGGCGTGGCGGCCTCGTTCTCGGGGGCCTGCTCGGAGGGGGCGGCGGAGGACTGGGAGGAGGTGGGGGCGGGGCTCTGGTCAAGGGAGGAGGCGTACGCGGCAGCTCCGCCGCCCGCCACGAGGACGACCACGGTGGCAAGACCGGGGATGAGCATGGACTTACGCATTGAAATATCTCCGATGCATTGACGTCGTACTGACGCCCTCAGTCTGCGGAGACGCGGGACAGCGGCAGGTTCGGCGGACCACAACGTGGGGTTAATACTGGCCGGAACCCCGTACCTGCTCCGGCCTGCGCCTGCGGGAAGGTAAGCGCCGCGCTAACCGAGTGCTGAGCGGGCGCTGTCGCGCCTCTCTCTACCGTGCGTTCATGAGATCAGGCAGCACAACGACCGTCCCGGTGCCGGTCTCCGCCGCGTTCCTGGGCCTGGGGGTGGTCGTCGGCTTCGCCGCGCGCACGCCGGCGTGGACAGCGGTGGACATGAGAGTGAGCCAGGCGGTGCAGTCGCTGCGCGGCCCATGGCTCACCGCGATGGCGCAGGTCCTGAACGTGGGCTTCGGCACCGTCGTGGGCACGGCCCTGTCCGTCCTCCTCGTCGTGGGTGTCGCCGTCACGGGACGGACCCGCGCCGCCCTGGGCGTGCTGGCGGTGATCGCGGCGGGGTGGGGCGTGGGCGCGCTGGTCAAGATGGTCGTCGCCCGTCCCCGGCCCCCGGCGGTGGACGCGCTGGTGCGGGAGCTCGGTTCTGACAGCTTTCCCAGCGGTCATGTGTGCCTGACCCTGTCGCTCGTGGTGGCCGGGGCGCTGCTGGCCAGGAAGACCCGCCTTTTCCGGTCCGTAGTGGTGGCGGGCGCAGCGCTGGTGGCCGGTCAGATGATCGCGAGGGTCTACCTCGGAGCGCACTATCCCAGCGACACCCTGGGCTCGATCATCCTCACCCCGGCCGCCATCCACCTGGCCGTCAACGCGCGACGGGTCGGGGTACTCCTGTTGCGGGCGGACAACCGCCGCAGGGCGCGCAGGGCCGGTCCGCGCAGCACCCGGCAGGTGAAGATCCTCCTGCTGCACGCGTACGGCATGGGCGGCACCATCAGGACCGCCTTCAACCTCGCCGGAATGCTGGCGGCCCATCATGACGTCGAGATCGTCAGTGTCACCAGGACCAGGGACGAGCCCTTCTTCGAGGTGCCGCCCGGCGTTCGCATCACCTTCCTGGACGGCCGCACAGGCCACCGGCCCCGCGGCGCACTGCGTGCGCGGCTGCTCCGCAGCAGGCTCATCCCGCGGCAGGAGGCCGCCTACGACAGGTTCGACCTGCGTACCGATCTGGCTCTGCTGCGGTTCCTGCGCGGCCTGCGGACCGGTGTCCTGATCACCACACGCCCCGGCCTCAACCTGGCCGCCGCCCTGCTGGCCCCGCCGGGCGTCATCACGATCGGGCAGGAGCACACCGGCCTCGGTTCCCACAGGCCCGCCGTCCGGGACCTGATCGCCCGCAGATACGGCAGGCTCGACGCGCTCGTCACCCTGACCGAGGCCGATCTGGACGCCTACCGGGTGGCACTGGGCCCACGTGCGCCGCGGCACCTGCTGCGCATCCCCAACGCCACGCCACCTCTCACCGGCGGCCCCTCCCCGCTGAACGCCGAGACCGTCGTCGCGATCGGCCGCCTGGCCAAGGTCAAGGGCTTCGACCTGCTCCTGCGCGCCTGGGAACAGGTCTGTGCCGCCCGTCCTGGCTGGAGGCTGCGCATCGTCGGCTCAGGACCCGAGCGCGCCCGCCTGCTCAAGCTGGCCGGCGAGCTCGGCCTGTCCCGCACGGCCGAGTTCCCCGGCCCCTCTGCGGACGTCGGCGCCGAACTCGACGACGCCTCGATCTTCGTGCTCAGCTCCCGCCGCGAAGGATTCCCGATGACGGTTCTGGAAGCACTGAGCAAGGGAGTGCCGGTGGTCGCCTTCGACTGTCCGCACGGGCCGGGCGAGATCATCACCCACGGCCACGACGGGCTGCTCGTCCCGCGGCACCACGTCACCGCCCTGGCCGCGGCGATCGGGCTGCTCATCGACCACGAGGCCGGTCGCCGGACGATGGGCACGGCCGCGCTGACCACCTCACAGCGCTACACCCCTGCGGTCGTCGGCCGGTGCTGGACCGAACTCCTGGCCGAGCTGGAGAAGGGCCGCTGATCGAGGTCGCGCGGCACCGTCATCGGCGGGCGACGAGTGCCGTGGCCGCCCCAGCGAGGCCCGCGCACGAGTTACGCAGGACGCCGGCCGACGTAGACCTGTGCTCAGGACCTCGGGGAGGGATGTGTCCGGCACGTGGCGTAGCGCGCTGAAGCCAGTGGTGGCCGAGTCGGTGTGGTGGACACCCCCGGAGGGCGACATTTCCTGAGGCGGGGAGGCTTCCTTCGCGAACGGCGACATCTGGGCCGCGAGCGCAAGAACGGTTGCACCCGCAGTGAGCGTGGCGGTGGCGGTGGATGATCTGGTTCAGCCCGAGGCCGGACAGCGAGTGCCCAGCCGGGACACGGCGCTGGTGAGCGTCTGCGCCTGCTTCACCTCATCGCGGGCGGTACTGGTGAACAGGGCCGCCACGGCGTGGTCGCCAACCCTGGCGGCTTGCCTGGCATAGCCGGGATACATCTGCCGACCGTTGTACATCTCACCGCCGATCGCCTCACACGCGTTCGCCCTGGTGTCGTGGATCAGGCCGGCGAGCTGAGCCTGCTCGGCGAACTGCTCTGTGCGCTCCCCACCGGCCATGCTGCCGAACAGCATGGCCAGCCGCGGTTCGCCCGTCTGCCGAGCCCGCCGTACGTAGAGGGTGTATCTAGCATCGGCGAATGCCTCTTGCACCAGCGCGGTGACCAGATTGCCCAGCGTCCGGGCAGCCGACACGGCATGACTGCGGATCCGGGGCCTCTGCGGCGAGACGGGCACCGCCGCCGGGATCGCCATACCCGACGCCGGGTGGACGATCGCCGTGAGTGCCTGCGTCATGGTGTCGTGCCGGGCGGCGACGGTTCGACCCTGATCAGTGAACACCCGGACCGCTTTCGTCTCGCCGTCGTGCTCGGCTTCGGCGGCGAACCTCCTGTATAGGCTCGCCAGGTATGAGTCGCGGGTGATGGCGTCGCGCAGGTTTGCGGCGTTGTCGCCGACCAGCCCGATCAGCTTGGCCTGCCCGGTGAAGCGCTCGTGCAACTCGGTGCCTGCCGCCTGGTTGAGCAGGTCCCGCACGTGCGGGAGCCTTTCCTGGGCAGCCCGGGCGGCGTAGACACGGTACATTGCGTGGGCAAAGGCCGCACTGCGCGCCGACTCCCACAGGTTGGCGCGCGTTTGGGCATGTACGTCATTGCGGCTTCGGACGTCCGCCACGTTCACGGTTCTGACCGGCACCGCGATGAGCATCGCGGCGCCGACTACCACGAAGGCGGCCCTCTGGCAGGCGCAACCCGGCGATCTCATGTGCCTTCCTGGTCGATGTGGCGATACAAGCTCGAATCTAGGTTTGCCCGCGATCTTCGGCCGAACTCCTACGCCGCCTTCATGCTGTCGTCATGCTGTGTGCCGTCCCCGGCAAAAGATCGCCCCGGGCGTCGATGGCATGGGGCGCTGAATGAACCTACGCTCAAGATCCCGTCGCCGAAGAACATACGGCCGGGTGGGATCCTCCCCCGTACGGGCCGCTGACGGGTCACAGGTCGCGCAGCACGGTCATCGGCGGCCGGCGGGCGGCCCGTACCGTCGCCGCCCCGGCTACCAGCAACGCCACCACGCCGAGGACCGCCAGCACGGCCAGGTACGCCCACGGCACGGCCAGCGCGTCGGGAGGCGGGTCGAACACCCCGCTGAGCACGGCGACCAGCATCCTCGACAGCGCCCACCCGCACAGTGTCCCGAGCACGGCCGCGGCCACCCCGACCAGCGCCACCTCGGCCCACACGAACGAGCCCAGCTGTCGCGGGGTCGCCCCCAGCACCCGGGCCAGCGCGTAGGTGCGGCGCCGCTCGGCGAAGCCGAGTGCCAGCAGCAGACCGGTGGCCAGGGCCGCCAGCGCCAGCGCGTAGCCGAGTTCGATGGCCGTCAGGCCGGCCAGGTCCACGGCGGTGAGGCTGCTGCCGACGACCTGGCGCGTGGTCTGCACGTCGGTGACCTTCGCCGTCGGCCCGAGCCTGCCGCGCAGCGCGGCGGCGACCTGCCTCGGCTGGGCCCCGTCGGTACTGATCAGGTACATGGTGTCGGCGGGCATGGTGCGGGCCAGGTAGGAGGCGTTGGCGACGAGGAAGCTGTCGCGGGGCGCGGTCGGGAACTCGGTGATGACGCCGGCGTAGTGGAAGGGGACGGTCCTGCCGTTCTCGGTCCGCAGCCGCACCTGGTCACCGAGGTGGAGCTGGAAGTCGTTGACGGTCTCCTGGCTGACCAGAAGCGCGTCGGGTTGCCGGGCGAGCCGGTCGAGGATCTCGCGGGCGGTGCCGCCGGAGACGTAGGCGTCGTGCAGGCGCACGGTGGAGGGGCGGATGCCGTACAGGTCCTGCAGGTCGGAGCCGACGTAGGCGAAGCGGTGTTGCAGCGGCTCCACCCGCCCGACGCCGGGCACGGCCGCCAACTGCTGCGCCGTCGCCCTGGTCTGGGAGACGGTGACGTCGGCGCCGTTGGTCAGCTCCGCGTCCACCTGGGCCTGCTGGCGGTAGGTCGTGTCGAACACGGAGGTGGAGACGGCGAAGGCGACGGCCAGCGCGGCCAGGGTGGCCGCCCGGGCCAGCGGGGCGCGCTGGCGCGTCAGCATCGCCGAGACGGTGCCCGCCAGGCCCCCGGTCAGCGGCCGGACCGCCCAGGTGATGGGCAGCGTCCTGGTCAGGCGCCAGATCAGCAGGCCCGCGCCGGTCCACAGCAGGGCCGGTCCGGCGAAGGCCCAGTAGTCGACCGACAGCTGCGGCAGGCCCTCGGGGACCAGGACGAGCTGGTAACCGTTCTTGCTGGTGATCCAGAAGATCATCGCGGATCCGGCCAGCAGCCACAGGTCCACCCCGTACCGCAACCAGGCGGGCGAACGGCGCGGTCCGCCGACCGGACGGCGAGCGGCCGCCACGGTGGTGGCGCGCAGCGTGGGCGGCAGCACGGTGACGGCCGCGACCAGCAGTCCCAGAGCGGCTGCCCACCACGACACGGTCGCCGCCCCGAACAACGCCCGCCCGGCCAGCGCGGCCAGCCCCAGGCCCGCCAGCACTCCTGCCACGCCCACCAGCGCCGTCTCGGCCAGCGCGAGCCGCACCAGCGTGCGCTTGGAGGCGCCTCTGGTACGCAGCAGCGCCTGATCGGCCGTCCGCCGCGGTGCGCCCGCCCGCGTCACGAGACCGGCGAGCAGGGCCGCGAGCACGACCGCCGGCGCGCCCAGGAACAGGAACAGCACCTGGGAGTACAGGGCGTCCTCGCGGGCGGCGTCCAGGGCCGCGCCGAGGTTGTCGCCGACCAGGCCGCTGCCGGCCATGCGCTCCTCCAGGTTGCGCGCCTGCCCCGTGACCGCGGTGTAGGCGGCGGCCGGGTCCGGCGGCAGCCGGTGGTCGATGCGGACGTGGAACTGGGTGCGCACCCGGTCGCGCGGGATGCCGTCGAACAGCCGGTGCCAGTCGCTCTCCGGCAGCAGCAGCACATTGTCCGGAGGCGCCTGCGGCTGCGCGCCGGGCGGTGCTCCGACGCGCTGGAACAGCGAGTCGGCGGCGGGCAGCTCCACCACTCCGGTGACCGCCACCGTCGCGTCCGGCAGCCCCGGACGGCGCACGGTGACACTGGCGCCGGGCTGGGCGTGCAGGTTGGCGGCGGTCTGCTGGGCCAGCAGCGGCCCGTTCGGCCTCCCGGCGAGCAGGCGCAGCTCGCCGGGGAAGGTGGCGGCATAGTCGGCGGGCAGCCCGAGGACCTGGCCCGCGCCCGTGGTCAGCGTCTGCCCGGCCTGCCGGGACTCCAAGCCGTCGATCCTGGCGAAGCTCACCGGCCTGGACGTGCCGGGCATCGGAACGGACACGGCCTGGCCGGGCTGCTGCTCGACCTGCCAGTCGACGGCAACCCGCTGGATCGAGCGGGCCGTCATGGTAGCCTTCGCGGTCGCGAGGAACGCGCCGAGCGCGGCGGGAAGCGCCACGGCGAGCGCGATGCCCGCCGCGGCCGCGGCGAGCCTGCCCGTCCGGCGGATCAGCAGGCCGCGCAGCCAGATGAGGATCAGCATGTGAGAGCTCCGTCGCTCATGGTCCAGGTGGCGGGCAGCCGCGCCGCGACCTGCGGGTCGTGCGTGGCCACCACGAGGGCCGCCTCCAGCCGGGAGGCCACCCCGACGAGCAGGTCCACCACTCTGCGGGCCAGGTCCGAGTCGAGTTGTGCCGTGGGCTCGTCCGCGATGATCAGGCGCGGCTCGGCAGCCAGCACGCGGGCGACCGCAACGCGCTGCGCCTGGCCGCCCGACAGCTCTTCGGGCAGCGACCCGGCCAGACCGGCCAGACCGATCGTGGCCAGCGCGATCAGCGCCCGTTCCGTGGCCTCGGCGTCCTCGACACCCGCGATGATCAGTGGCAGCGCGACGTTCTCCGCGACGTTGAGCGGCGGCAGCAGGCTGGGTCCTTGAAACACCACGCCGACGCGGCCTCGCGGGCGGTCGTCGAGGGCGGGCCAGGCGATCCGGCCGGCCGTGGGCCGGTCCAGCCCGGCCAGCAGGTGCAGCAGCGTCGTCTTGCCCGACCCCGACGGGCCGGTGATCGCGACCTGCTGTCCCGGCCGCAGCTCGCAGGTGACGCTGTGCACGGCTACCAGGGCGTTCGCCCCCTTGCCGTACGAGCGGGCCAAACCTTGGCAGGTGACCAGCGCGGTCGTGCCCGCTGCCCGGCCCTTGGCCTCCGTGGTCATGTCGCTCGGCCGTCCTTCAGCTCCAGGACGCGGTCGGCCAGCCGCCGCACGGCCGGGCTGTGCGAGGCGATCACCACGGCGGTCCGCTCACCCGCCTGCCGGCGGATCAGCCGCAGTACGGGCCCCTCGGTGTGCTGGTCGAGCTCGCCGGTGGGCTCGTCGGCCAGCAGCAGCGCCGGCCGGTTGGCCAGCGCCACTGCCAGCCCCGCGCGGGCCGACTCGCCGCCGGACAGCTCACTCGGCCACGCCCGCGCCCTGGCCGCCAGGCCCAGACCGTCCAGCAGCTCATCGCGCAGGCGACGATCGCGCCGCCCCGCCAGCCGCTGGGCCAGGTCGACGTTGGCCGCCACCGTCAGGTGCTCGATCAGGTTGCCGCTCTGGAACAGCACGCCCACCAGGCGGGCGCGCAGCGCGGCCCGCTCGGCCTCCGGCCGGTGACTGATGCGATGGCCGTCCACCCTGACGGTGCCGCCGTCCGGGTCGTCCAGCCCGCCCAGGCAGGCCAGCAGCGTGGACTTGCCCGAACCCGACGGGCCGCTGACCAGCACGACCTCGCCCGCGGCGACCTCGAGGCTGACGCCACGCAGCGCCTTGGTCTCCTCATCGCCCGACCGGTAGAACCGGTAGAGCTCTTCGGCCTGGACGATCACGACGTCGTCCAGTGGAAGGAGTCGGAGACCGTGCGCCATGGATCCACGTTGTCGGCGCCGACCGGCCCGGACAGGGTCAGGATCGCCTCGCGACCGCTCCGGTAGAAGGCGTAGCGCTCGACCTCGTCCTTGACGACCTTTCCGGTGACCGGGTCGGGGCTGCTGCCTGCGCGGTAGACGATCCGCACGGCCTTGCCGCCCTTCCTTGCCACCGTGTCCACCGTGCGAATGTTGCTGCTGGGCACCCCGCTCCTCACTGACGCCTCGGTCGGCGCGGACGCGGTGGGCCTGGTCTCGATGCGGATGCTGTTGAGCTTGTCGGTGAAGCTCGCTCCGGTGGGCAGGTCCGTGCGCGCCCACCCTTCGGGCACCTTCACCTCATACGGTTGCCCGGGATGCCGGTAGGCCACGAACACCGTGTCGTCCGGGATGTCACCCGGCGGATTCGACTCCGTGGGCTGCGGAGCCGGGGTGTCGTTGCCCGTGGGCGCCTGTGCGTGTGTCTGCGACTGGGGCTGGGTCTGGGCGGGCGTGACTGTCGAGCAGCCTGCCGCCAGCCCTGCCATGACCAGGGCCATGACGCTTCGCCGTACCTTCATGTCTCCACGCTAGGAACAGGCCGGCAAGCGCCCGCTCAGCGACCGGTTAGCGGGACGTTTACCTGCCGTCTGCCACCCTGGAAGGGTGACAGCGCAGGGTGTCCCGCTGCGTCGGCGGGTGCTGGTGGTGATCGTCAGCGTGACCGCCGTCGCCGTCGCGCTCTTCCTGGTGCCGCTGGCGATCGCGGTGAACATCCTCTACCACGATCAGGCTGTGGCGGCCCTGCAACGTGACGCCGCCTGGGTCGCGGCCGCCGTCCCCGACGAGCCGCGGGGGCCGTTGAAACTGCCGACGGGAGTGCCGGGCGACCTGGCCATCGGCGGCTACACCAAGGCCGGGGCCCGCCTGTTCGGCAATGGCCCCGCCTACTCCGGCCTGGCCGCCTCCAGCAAGGACGGCCGGGTTCACGACGCGGTGGAGGGCGGATTCCTGGCGGTGTCCGCCCCCGTCCCCTCCGACGAGGGCCCCGCGTTGATCATCCGGGTGGCGACGCCGAACGCCGAGGTCGAGCAGCGTATCCACCAGGCGTGGCTGCTCATGGGCGGGCTGGCGCTGATCGTGATCGCGCTGGCCGCGGGCGCGGCCGTGCGCCAGTCGGCGCGGCTCGCCGCCCCCTTGGAGCGGCTCACCGCCGCGGCGCAGGCGCTCGGCGGCGGCGACTTCAGCGTCCGCGCCGCCCCCTCCGGGCTGCGCGAGGCCGACCAGGCCGCCCAGGCGCTGGAGACGACGGCGCGCCGGCTCGGCGATGTGCTCGCCCGCGAGCGCGCCTTCAGCGCCGACGTCTCCCACCAGTTGCGCACCGGGCTGACCGGCTTGCTGCTCGGCCTGGAATCGGCGCTGTCCCGGCCCGGCACGGACCTGACCCCGGCGGTGCGGGCGGCGCTGACCAGGGGCGAGCGGCTGCAGGAAGTGCTCGACGATCTCGTACGGCTCAGCCGGGACAACCGCACCCCCGCCGAGCGACTCGACGTGGACGCGCTGATGGAGGAGATCCGGCAAGAATGGCACGGCCCGCTGGCCCAAGCGGGCCGCCGCCTGACCTTCACCGTGGAACCCGCACTGCCGCCGGTGACCGCCCAGCCCGCCGCCGTCCGGCAGATTCTGCGCGTCCTGCTCGACAACGCCCAGCGCCACGGCCAGGGAGAGGTCGCCGTCACCGTCTCCGACGTGGGCCCCGGCATGGCCGTCGAGGTGAGCGATCACGGGCCCGGCGTGGCCCCGGACAGCGACCCCTTCGTCAGGTCCAGCGGCCACAGCCACGGCATCGGCCTCGCCCTGGCCCGGTCACTGGCCGAGGCCGAAGGCGGCAGGCTGGTGCTCAGCCGCGCCAGTCCCCCGCTGTTCAGCCTGCTGCTCCCCCGTCACGACGACTGACGCCGGATGGGCAGCGAGTCATGGCTCGTAGCGGTAGCCGCGCCCCCGTACCGTGACGATCCGCTCCATCGGTTCGCCGTGCTCGGCCAGCTTGCGGCGCAGCGCGAACACGTGCACATCCAGCGTCTTGGTGGGGCCGAACCAGTTCTCGTCCCACACCTCGTCCATCAGCTGCTCGCGGGTCACCACCTCGCCCGCCCGGCTGACCAGCGCCGCCAGCAAGTCGAACTCCTTGGGCCGCAACACCACCTCCTCCTGCCCGACGTAGGCGCGCCGCGCCGGCAGGTCGAGCCTCAACCGCCCGGCCGTCAGTACGCGCTCTCCCGGTGCCGGGCCACGTCGCCGCAGGTGCGCGCGAATCCTGGCCATCAGCTCGGTCAGCCGGAACGGCTTGGTCAGGTAGTCGTCGGCCCCCGCGTCGAGCGCCACCACGACCTCGAACTCCTGCGTACGAGCCGTCAGCACGACGATCACCGTGTCCGGCACCCTCAACCGCAACCGCCGGCACAGGGACACCCCGTCCACATCGGGAAGTCCCAGGTCCAGCAGGACGAGGTCCGGTTGGTGCCGCTCGGCCGCCTGCACCGCCTCGGCCCCGTCCGCGGCGGGCTCCGCCTCGTACCCCTGCGCGGCCAGCGCCTCGACCAGCTCGGAGCGGATGACCAGATCGTCCTCCACGACCAGCACACATGCCATGCCGTCGATGGTATGAGCTGCGCTGCCAAGGTGAGGAAGACCACCAGTGGTCAGCACGGTCGCGGACCTGATCAATCACCTGCCATGGCGGGACGTCGGATCAACGGTCTGCGCCAGTGCCTGCAGGACACGGAAGGAACCGGGGTGATGAAGGCGAGCCCGGCCAGCGTCCCGCAGGCGCCGATCGGGATGGGGGTGAACTCAATCTGCCCAGGGCGGAGGTCTTCAGAGCCGGCACTCACCAGGTCAGCATTCCGGCGCCGATGAACACCGGCCCCACGTGTTCACCGGTGTTGATCACGAGCCCAAGGGTTGGGGTCCATGCCCCCCAAGGCTGAGCTCGGCCGTCGCCACCTGCCCGCCCTGGTCTCCTCCACCGTCTACGCCCAGCGCCAGGACCCTGCCGGCGACCAACGCGGCCACCCACGCCGAGGGCATCCTCACTCTTACCATCGAGGACCTCGACCTGAAGTTCCACCACGCCCGCGTTCCTTCGAGGGCAGCGCCATCGAATACGCGCAGTGATCTACCTCAGCGGCCAGGCTGCTGCCCTGGATGCTGAGCAACCGCATCTACGGGCCGGCGTTCCTGGCCGGCCAAACGGCGAACTCCGCCGGGAGGCGCCGCCGTCGCTCACCCCACGAAGGGGGACTCGAAGGAGAACTGCTCCCGCCTGACCAGGTCCGTGACCTGGGCGGAGCCCAGGGCACGGTCGAACTGGAAGGGATTGTTGTCGGGCACGCTACGGGTGCCGCAGAACGCCGTCTGCCCGTTCTGGAGGCTGATGTGGACGCAACGGGCGTCCGCGGGAAGAGACTCCAGGAGGGCGGTGAGGTTCTCGACCTCCACCGAGAAGCCCGTGCCGTTGAAGACCTCCGTCTGGGCCTGCTTCCAGGCGGCACCGGTCCCCCAGATACACGCTCGGGCCGACAGGCCGGGGAAGACGAGACTGGACGTCCAGCTTCCGCATGTCGGGTCGGCCGCGGCCGAGGCGCCGCTCGTGCCGGTCAGGCCCGGCGCCATCGTCACAGCAGCCGCCGCCACCGCTGCGATCAGGGCACGGGACAGGGCCTTCGCCCATCGGTTGCTCATCGTGGTCGTCCCTTCGCAAGCAGACTGATCGCCGCCGCCGGACGTAGAAGTCGCGTCGACGGTGGTCGGACGCTGGATCTTCGGGCCGGAGCGCCTGCTGTCCGATCACTCGATCTTCGGACCGTCGCTGGGTGTAACCGGCCCTCGACAACGTCCATGTTGTTGGTGGAAACGGCGACGGGCAATCTTCGGTCCACTCAGTGGACCGGCCGCGGCGGCGACAGCCCGAGAACTCCTCACGAAATCCTCATCTGCGAACCACACTCTCAATTCGTCATCGATCCCCGAGGGATCAGCGCAGAACCCGGCGCACGCGACGGCACCGAAGATGTCGTTCCCACGCAAAACATGACAAAGAGCGGCCTCGTGATCTCACTTGTGATCACGGGGCCGCTTCGTCCCTTGCTCAATTCGCCGACAGTGTCGCCATCGAGGATGCGGGGCTGTCGTGAGGTTGGTTGCGCCTTCTAGTCGGGCAGGCGGTCCAGGAGCCAGCCGGCGCCCTCTTCCGTGATCTCGGTGTGGCCGCGGTTGTCGCCGGCGCACAGGAAGTCGTCGAAGTCGCTCTCGTCCGGGGACAGCGCGTCGATGTCGGTGTACAGCTCGGCTTCGGTGACGTCGCGGACGGAGACGGCGCTGATGGACGGGACGAAGCAGTGCCCGGCGATCGCATTGTCGACGTCCAGGCCGAGACCGGTGGCTTCGGCGATGGCGTTGAGCGCGTCGGCGAGGATCTTGAAGCCGGCCAGGATGCCGCCCGGCGCGCCGTCCACGCACGGGACGCCCGGCGCCTGGACCTCGATGACGTCGGGTGTCAGGACGCGGAGCCTGGCGGCGAGGGTCTCGGGCGCCTTGGGCTGGGTGCGCAGGTCGGTGCCGGTGATGAGGTCGCCGGTGCCGAGCAGCGCGCTCTCGCCGGCGCCGGTGCCGTTGCCCGCGCCGTTGCCCGCGCCATCGGCGACAGCGAGCAGGCGCGGGATACGCGGCCACCCGCCGACGGACTCCAGTTCGCGCAGGAACTGCGTGCGCAGCGGGTCGACGCCAGGCTCGCCGTCGAAGTCCGGCAGGTGCCAGGCCAGCAGCTGACGGGCGGCCGAGCTGTTGAACAGGTCGGCGAAGCGCGAGTCGTAGGGCTTGATGTAGTGCGCGAACGCCTGGAGCGAGATCGGCACGTAGGCGCCGCGGTGCGGGGTGTCCCAGGAGAAGTACACGCCGACCTGGTGGTCGATGCGCTGCCTCTCCATCCGGGCGAGGGCGTAGCGGGTGACCAGGCCGCCCATGCTGAACCCGCCGGCAAGCAGGCGGGTGCCGCCGAGCCGCTCGGCGGCGGCGCGATGGATCGCCGCGATGGCGGTCTGCGCGTTGTCGAGGATGGAGGCGCCGCGATCGTCGAAGCCGACGACGACGACGTCGCGGCCGCGCCGGCGCAGCTCACTGATCAGCGGGAAGGCGCGCCGCTCCAGGCCGTCGTAGAGCTCGTCGATGTCGCTGGCCCCGGCCCCGAAACCGTCGGCCAGGAGCACCGGTCGCGTCAGGCCCTGGTTCCGCTCGCCGTAGTACACCCACGCGGTGCCGCCGGGCAGCGGCCAGCGGTCGCTCCACTTCTCGGCGGGCGGGGCGGTGGTGGTGACGCCGGCCCTGGAGCTGGCGCTGGAGGACAGGTCGATCGGCGACGCGGCGCTCAGGGCGCTCACGATCTGCTGTTTGTTGATCACCCCAGAATTATCACCATCAGTGGTCACACAGACACCTAAAGCTATGATCTCGACCGGCTCCCGATTTGGTTCGCACAGGACCGCGGCAGCGAGTCCACCGGCCGGCCGAGAACACCGCGACGTAACGATCCGGTTGGCCAGGACGAAGCGCCCTCGCGCCCAAAGCCGCCTCCAGACTTCTGTCGGCGTCCGCGATCGCCTGCCGCCCCGTTACAACAGGAGGCAGCCGTTCACTGAGCACGACGTCGACGCGCCGTGCGGGCACAAGGCCGCCGGCCCGTGACCAGCCGGACGCCGGCACATC
This sequence comes from Nonomuraea sp. NPDC047529, assembly GCF_040642995.1. Taxonomy (NCBI): domain Bacteria; kingdom Bacillati; phylum Actinomycetota; class Actinomycetes; order Streptosporangiales; family Streptosporangiaceae; genus Nonomuraea; species Nonomuraea sp. NPDC047529. The sequence goes on from NZ_JBEYTJ010000033.1 coordinate 92,418, forward strand.
CACCCCGAGCAACGCGCGCCCCTTCCCAGCACGTCGTCCAGCAGCAGGGTCCGCAGACTGGACGCCACAAGGATCCGCGGCTGCGTGCCCATCAGGTACCGGCGGCCGCCTCCGGTCACCCTCAGCGCCCGCACCAGCACGTCCCTCACCGGCACCCGCGAGGGACGGGTGGTCGTGACGACCCGGTACAGGCGCTCGGAGAGATGCGGCACGTGCTGCAAGGCCACTCCGGGCCCCGTATCTGACACCTCCAGCGCGGCCGCCTCCCCCGACCAGTCCAGAGGCGTATGGACGAGCGCGTTGCCGTCCAGGTCGGTGGCCGCCTGCCGCAGGCGCGCCTCCTCGCCCAGGGATCTCAGCGGGCTCCTGCCTGCCGTCGAAGCCGTCCAGACGTATGTGCCTACCGGGCACGCGAACCCGCGCGTCGGGGATCGTGTCGGCGGTCACTGCGAGCAGGGCGACGGGCCCGAGCTCCAGCGGGCGTTCGCGATCAAGCTGGGCCAGCGCGGGCAGGTCGTTCACCAGCACGCCCATCCGGGCCACGTCGTCCTCGATCCGGCCCATCAGCACGTCGATGTCGCCACCGCCCCTGTGGTGCAGCTCCACAGCTGCGGATCAAGGTGCTACGAGACCGCCCCAGCGGTCGTCGCCGTGACCGACGTCGGCACACTGTCTGTTGTGCGTTCTTCTTCGCTCTTATCCATGACCGCGCTCCTGCCGGTGGCCTTGATCGCTCTCGTCGTGTTGGGCGCGTGTGTGGCCTGGCTCGGCCGGTTGGGACATGAACGAGCGGTCCTCACCGCCTGTCTGCGGGCGGCCGCACAACTCGGCGCGGTCTCCCTACTGATCGCCTGGGTGATCGCATCCTTCGCGGCCACGGCGGGATTCATCGTGCTCATGTACGGTGTGGCTGCCTTCACCGCAGGCCGGCGCATCACTCGCGGCCGAAAGGCATGGTGGGCGGCGGTACCGATCATGGCGGGCGCCGCGCCGGCACTGACGGTGCTGGCCGTGAGCGGAACGATTTCCCTGGACGGAATCGTGGTGATTCCGATCGCGGGGATTCTGCTGGGTGGCTGCCTGACCGCTACCTCCCTGGCCGGACGGCGGGCTGTGGAGGAGTTGGCACAGCGAAGGGGAGAGGTGGAGGCGGCTTTGGCGTTGGGCTTCCCGCCCAGGGAGGCGGCGCTGGAGATCTGCCGCCCGGCGGCGGCCCAGGCGCTGGTTCCCGCGCTGGATCAGACCCGGACGGTTGGGCTGGTCACCCTTCCTGGCGCCTTCGTCGGAATGTTGCTCGGTGGGGCGAGCCCGGCCGAGGCCGGAGTAGTGCAGCTCGTTGTTCTGGTGGCCCTGCTGGCCGCCGAGGCGATCGCGATCCTGGTGACGACCGAGATGGTTGCGCGTGGTCGCTTCATGTGAGCCGACCGGCCTGGCACGTCCCCACCCCGCGGGCCGGCGAGTCCGGGAGATGACTCACCCTCAGCCTTCGGTAGGGGCGACAAGAGCGCTCCGGACCGATCGAAAGGACTGGTGCGGCACGAGGGCAGGCCGGCGTTCGAAGGTCAGGGCGCGCACCCCGGCGTGGCCGGAGTGCGTCGCCGAGACGGCACGGAGGGGGGCAGGAGCCGCAGGTGCCGTCTGGTGAGTCACGTCGAGTCCACTGGGATATCCACCCACCGACGAGGAAGCACAGGCAAGCAGCCTCGTCGGCCACGCCAACGCTCAGGGGCACGAAGTCAGAGGCAGGGCAGGGCAGCGCCTGCCCGAGCGTCCTGGAGGCGTTGAGGTAGCGCAGCAGCAGAACGTTCACGGTGTTGACCAGCTTGACGACCGGGGCAGTGCTTGCTGTTGACCGCTTCCTGAGCATGGTCCGCACAAGGGTCCGCCAAAGACGGCAGCAAGGCCAGGATCGGCGCAAACGCGCCCGTCTCCACTGCTCCGGTCAGCTGCACCCGCAGGCAAGCACACGACGACCGCGAACTTCCGCCGAGGGGGCGATGCCCCTGGCGGTGCGTGGTTTGGAGCCCAAGACTCTCGCTCCGTACATGTCGGGATGGCGCAAGCGCGTTGTCCCTGCTCTCGGACACCTGGGCGTACGGATGATCACCAACGGCCTGGTGGACCGGGTCGTGCACGGATGGATCGCGGACGAATGCAGCCGCTCCACGGTGAAGAACAGCCTGGCCATCCTGGTCCGCGTCATGGAGCAGGCCGTCCGGGACGGCATCATCGACCGCACCCCTGCTCGCGTGACGGGCTGGCAGCGCGAGTACAAGCGGGCCGAGGACGAGCTGGACGACCCGCGAGCCCTGGCGCTGCCCAACCGGGCGGCACTGGAACGGCTGGCACAGGCGCTCGTGGAACGTTCCAGAGACAGATATCAGGGCTGGGGAGACATCGTCATCTTCGCGGCGTGCACGGCCGCGCGCATCGGCCAGGTCTCCGGTGTCCGGGTCGGCGACATCGACACCAAAACATGGACCTGGACTGTGCGCCGACAGACCACACCGAGTCCGGGCGGGCTGGCCGACAAGGGGACCAAGGGCAAACGAGCCCGAAAGGTGCCGATCATCGCCGAGATCCGGGGCCTGGTCACCAACCGGCTCGCCGCCGTCGACACTGACGATCCTGAAGTTCATCCATGGCGAGCGGCACCTGCGCAAGGTCCTGACCGAGTACGAACACCATTTCAAGCATCATCGCCCGCATCAGGGCCGCACCCTCCGCCCTCCGCTGCACGACCCCAGCGAAGTGATCGACGTAGCCACCCGGATCCACCGCCGGAGGACCGTCACCGGGCTGATTAGCGAATACCGCAGAGCAGCCTGACCATCCGGCAAACGGCCAGCTCAACAGCAGTGTCCGCGTTTGGCACCGCACACGCCCGGGTTGAGTACGGCTTCGCGTCCTCCTTGGATCACCATGCTGGTGCCTGACAGTTGCAGGCTGACGAAGACCGAAGGTTCGAGGTCGTCGCGCACCAAGGGCCGGGTCCGGTGCACGGCCGTGGCGTTGGAGCGAACCGAGCAGATGTTCAACGGGCCGAGCTGGTGATGGCGCCCACGGCCGAGATGCGCTCCTGGTCCGGGTGGTGATCGATCTCCACCCGGACGACCTGACGCCAGATGACCTCCCGGATCGCCTCCGCCCGGTCCTCGGGAGCCACGGCGCTGGTGTCGATTAGTGTGGCCATGGGGCTCCCTTCAGGACGGCACGCAAGAAAACGCGCACAAGGAGAAAAGAATGGCGCAGAGCGAGTCAGGTCGTGGAGGCGTTCTCATCGTAACTTCGACCGCGAAAAGGCACGAAGGGCGCGGGATGAGCCGAGGAGCGTGGGATGGACGCCATGGATCCCGTCGAGGGCGAGTCGCCGACGACGATCTTCGGGGCGTTGTTGCGCAGCTTCCGGCACACAGCCAAGCCGACCATCGAGGAACTGTCGTACGCCTCCGGCGTGAGCGCACGTGCCATCAGCAACATGGAGCGTGGCGCCAGTCGTGCCCCGCAGCGCCGCACGGTGCAGGCCGGAGCTCGGGGTGGGCGGTCGACGCTGTACCTGCGCTGGAGCACGATGCGCTGGGCCGTCTCGCCGTCTGAACCGTGTCAGCGCCGGAGTCCGTCCCAAAACCCCCTGCTCCCCGGGACGATCCCACTCCGAGGCCCGGCACGCCCGGCGGCCGGGTGTGCCGGGCCGGAGCATCAGAGCCCGCAGGGGACGTAGTAGGTGAGGGGCTGTGAGACGACGGTGCCGTCGGAGCCGAGGATCTCCAGCCGCCACGCGCCCAGCCCGTCCCCGGGAGCAGTCCACGTTCGTGTCACGTTCTGGCGGCCGGGGCTGTTGGTGCTGATGAACGACATGGGCGTCCACGGGTCGCGAACCCAGTCGGCGTCCAGACTCTCCTGATGCGCCCAGGCGTAGGCCATCTCGCCGATCTTGTTGCTCTCGATGTAGCCGTCCAGCTTGAACTTGAAGGCAGCCCCGGTTTTGCAGTTGCCGGCGGTGCGGGTCATGGAGGTGAACTCCGCTTTCACACAGACCGTCCGGAAGTACAACGCGCTTTGGTCGTTGTTGGGGCTGTCGATCTGCAACTCGACACCGTTCCCGGAGTTGCCTGGCAAGGGAACGCGTTGAAGGGGCGTGCTGACGGTCTTGGTGCCTGGTTCGGTGAACACGACCTCGCGCTCGCCGGCGTCCACGCCTGGCAGCGGCTGCTCCCAGGCGTCCAGCCAGCGGTAGCGGACGGTCTGTGCGATGGGAGAGCTGATCTGCGCGCTGACAGTGTGCACGACGTCGGAGCCGCAGCGCCCGATGTAGTCATTCGCGGGCTGTATCTGCGGTGCGCCCAGGACGGGGTCGGTGCAGCCGATCTCGTACGGGACGACTGCTGTCGTCGTGTTGGCGCCGGACACCCTGATGGTCAGGCTCTGCGGGCCCGTGCCCCGGTACATCTTGATGGGAGAGGTGCTGACCGTCTTCGTGCCGGCCTCGGTGAAGACCACCTGGCTCCAGTCCCACGTGCCCCAGGCCCAGCGGAAGCTCACGGTGCCCGGGCCGTCGGCGGTGATCGCGATGGTGGCGGTGAACGGCACCCCTGCCCAGCACAGGCCGTTGTACGAGGGCGGTTCCATCCCGATCGGCGTCGCCGAGACCGTCGGGCTGTCGGCCAGTGCGTCGGCCTGAGCCGGAACCACTCCGGCCAGCAACAACACGACCGCCGATATCAGAACTCTCCATACGCGCATATCTCATCCTTTACAGGGAGGCGATGCCAAGATTTTCGCTGCGGGGGCTTGCAGCGCATTGGGAACTGGGTTGGACCGAACACGCCCTCCCCCGGGAGCCGAGTCAAGCCGCCGTATTCGAAGCGACAGCCCTTCAGGCCGAGGATCTCGACGATCTGGTCGCAGACGTGCTCGACCATCGCGTGGGCTCCCGCGGATGCCTGGGCAAGTTCGGCGGTCTCGTAGATGTGCTTCAGGTAGCCTGCGCTGATGATGGTGACCACCCGCATGTGGGGGGCGTAGGCGGCGAGCTGTGAAACCGCCACGCCCACGACCAGGACGAGGGCCACACTGGTGTTCGGCAGGCTGTCACGCCACGGCAGCAGTACCGCCGAGACGATCAGCCACCGACGCGATGAGGTCCCTACTCGGATAGCCACGCGCTCCTCCACCCCCTTGGGCCATCTCCCCAGGTCAAACCTCAACCTCATAACCGGGGCCGATCTGAAGGGATCGAGGCAGCCTGACCACAGGAGGCGAGCTCGGTGTCGGAAGGGGAGGTAGGGCAGTCAGTTTCAGCCCTGCCGCTGATCCTGCTGCCCGCGATGAGAGCCCCGTACTGCCTGTGCCGCCAGCCAGTGCCCTCTGCGGTGCTGAACACCCAAGCTCGGCAAGCCGCGGCCGCGGTGGGCGTCGACGTCGGCGAGAGCCGCGCCGCCATGGTGAACGCATCAGCACCACGGCGGCCGTTCGATTCAATGCCAAGATAGGCGATTTGGCACAGAATCAACTCGCCGCCGTACGCGGCACGATCGCGACCATGTCCGGTACCGCCGGATGACTGCTCGCCGCCAGAACCAAGCGGGCGCCGCCTGAAACTCATGGGGACAGGGCGTGTGGGTCCGTGGCCCCGCCGCGCCACTCGATGTCTGACATGCGCAGCACGCGTAGTGCGATCCAACCGTAGGCGGCCAGGTGCAGCAGGGCACCGGTGGACTGCACTACGGACGCCTGCGCCATGGTCACGAACGGCACGACAGTGCCCGCGAGCGCAGCGACCGGCACCCACCAGGGCGCGACCTTGACCACGGCCAGGGTCATCAGCAGCGTGAGCAGGGCGATGTGCAGCACGAACCCAGGCAGGAGCATGCCGTACACGAAACCCCACAGCTCGTTGGCCTGTCGGGTGATCTGCTCGGCCTGGGCGTCGGGCAGCGCCTGGGCCAGGGCCAGGTCGTAGAAGTCGGTGGTGAACAGCGTCAGCCCGAGACCGGCGCCGACCAGTCCGAGCGCGGTCCCGATCCCGCTCACCGCAGGGGCGCGTTCGCGCAGCAGGTGCCCTATGGCCAGCACGACCGGGATGAGGCTGAGCACCGCCCAGACGTAGAGCAGAGCGCTGACCTGCACCGCCGTCGCGTTCGCGCGGAAGATGTCGGGATCGTGATGAGTTGCTGGGGGTGTGGTCAGGAAGGCCAGGAACTCCAGCACCGGCCAGGCGAACAGGGCGAGGCCGGCTGCCACCCGGCGAAACTTGTCAGGATTCTCTAGCACCCGTTCAGCAAAGCCGGAACCGGTCCTGCATCGCCTGGGCTCTGGTCCTGTTCGGCCAGGAAGAATGTCCCCTATGCCCTAGGACGGTCCGCCACGTTCAAGGACACGGTACATGCGCTTGCCCGGCGTCGCGGCGCGACATGTTCACCGTCCAGGGCTCTTGCTGCGGATCGATCAGGTCAAGTCCGCGCCGCCCGGCGGTCGGCACCGGAAAGTCCGCCTTGTCCTGGGACAGTGTCCCGGCCGGCTGGGCTCGTGAGCAGATAGCGTGTGGCGACTGATCGGAGGGGTAGTGACGGCGGCTGCGGGAGAACCGGAACCGGCGGTCAAGGCCGCGGGACGGGCCGCGTGGTGGTGGTGCGCGTTCACCCTGGCTCTGGCGGCGACAGCCCTCACGCTGGCCGTCGCCAACGGTGGTGGTCCGATGTCGGTCCCGCATCTGCTGTTCGTGACAGCCTGTGCCTTGGTCGGCGGCCTCATCTGCGCACGACGTCTGGGGCACATGGTCGGGCGGTTGCTCGCGCTGACCGCCTTCTGCTTCGCGCTGTACGAAGCCTGCGGACAGTACGCGATTCTCGGCCTGACCACCCACCCCGGACTGCCGTTCGCCGCGGCACTGGCCTGGCCTCAGACATGGCTGTGGGTTCCGGCCAATGTCGCGGCGACCCTGATCCCGCTGTTCTTCCCCGGCGGGCGGCTCTCCTCCCCCGCCCTCCGCCCGTTGATCGCGGTGACGATGGCCACCGCGGCCGCGGCCGCCGTGGTGAGCGCACTGAGCCCCGGGAAGAACACCCAGGTAGGGCTTGGCGACGGAGTGCCCAACCCGCTCGGCGTACCGGGTCTGGCCGCTGTCGCGCCGGTGGTGGAGCGCGTGCTGGTCGCGCTGCTCCCGGTGGTGTTCGTCCTGGGCGCCGCGGAGCTGGGCATGCGGGTGCTGCGCAGCGGCGGCGCACAGCGCCGCCAGGTCGCATGGCTGCTGTACGGCGCCGGGATCGAGGCGCTGGTGATCGCGGCCAGGCTGACGGCCGGGCTCACCGACGAGGTCCCCGACGCCGTGTGGCCCGCCCACGACCCGGTGTGGGAGTCGATCGCCGCCCTGGGCGCCGGACTCATCCCGGTCACCATCGGTGTCGCGATCCTGCGACACCGGCTCTTCGACATCGACATGGTGATCAATCGCACCCTGGTCTACGTCCTGCTGTCGGGCTGTGTGACCGGAGGGTACGTTCTCGTGGTCGGCTATCTGGGCGCGCTCTTCCCCACCCAGGACCTGCCGGTCTCGGTCCTGGCCGCCGGGCTGGTGGCGCTGACGTTCGCGCCGCTGCGCCAGCGCCTGCAGAGCTGGGTCAACCTGCTGACCTACGGTGAGCGCGACGACCCGTACGCCGCGCTCACCCGGTTGGGCCGCAGGCTGGAGAACACCGCCGGCCCCGACGCCGTGCTGCCCGGCATCGCCAAGTCGATCGCCGAGGCGCTGCGCCTGCCGTATGCGGCGGTGGAAACCGCCCAGGGCGCCCGGTACGCCTACTCGCCGAACGACCCGGCACGACCGAGCGACGCGAAGCAGGTCCGATTGCCGCTGACGCACAACGGCGAACAGGTCGGCGGCCTGATCCTGCTGCCCCGGTCGGGCGACAGCGGCTTCGGCCCCCGCGACCTGCGCGTCCTGGCCGACCTGACCCGGCAGGTCGCGGTGGCCGTGCACACCGTACGCCTGACCGCCGACCTGCGTCGCTCCCGCGAGCAACTGGTCATGGCCCGCGAGGAGGAGCGGCGGCGGCTGCGGCGTGACCTGCACGACGGGCTCGGCCCGACCCTGGCCGCGCTGACCATGCGGGCCGATGCGGCGCACGACCTGGTGAACGACGAGCGGGCGCGGCTGCTGCTGGCCGATATCGTCGGCGATGCCGAGGCCGCGCTGGCCGACGTGCGAACACTGGTGGACGGGCTGCGTCCGCCCGCGCTCGATTCGTTGGGGCTGGCCGGGGCGTTGCGCGCGCACGCGGCCCGGCAGCCGTCCGGGCTGCGTGTGGACGTGCACGCCCCGGACGACCTGCCCGCCCTGCCCGCCGCCACGGAGGTGGCCGCCTACCGGATCGCCACCGAGGCCCTGGCCAACACACGTAAGCACGCCGGCGCCACCTGGGCACAGCTGCGTGTCGAAATCGCCGGCGAGCGGTTGCATCTGGAGATCAGCGACGACGGCTGCGGAATCGGACAGCACCCACCTGCCGTCCCGGCCGCTGCGCCGCCCGATCCTGGGGTGGCCGGCCCTGCAGGATCAGGGGTCGGGCTGGCATCGATGCACGAACGGGCCACCGAATTGGGCGGATCCTGCACGATTGAGGAACGTCCCGGTGGCGGGACCCGGGTCCGGGTCGAACTGCCCGCCGGACAGGAAGGGAACGATGGTGATCAGAATCTTGGTGGTTGACGATCACCCAGGGTTCCGGGCCGGGTTGCGGACGCTGCTGGCAGGGGCCGACGAGATCGAGGTCGTCGATGAGGTGGGCAGCGGGGAGCAGGCGCTCGCGCTGGTCGGACGTGCTCAGCCGGATGTGGTGTTGATGGACCTGGACATGCCCGGGATGGGCGGAATCGCGGCGACCGAACTGCTGGTCCGCGACCATCCCCATGTCAGGGTGCTGGTGCTCAGCATGTCCGACGACGACGACTCGGTGTTCGCCGCCGTACGGGCCGGGGCCCGCGGCTATGTCCTCAAAGGGGCCCGTAAGGCGGAACTCGTACGTTCGGTGCAGGCGGTGGCCGACGGCGGCGCCGTTTTCGGCCCCGCCCTCGCCTCCCGCCTGGCCGGCTACTTCACGAGCGATCGGCCCGGGCCGGAGCTGCCCGGCCTGACCCAGCGAGAACGCGAGATCCTCGGCCTGATCGCCGGACACCTGACCAACCCACAGATCGCGGCCCGGCTCGGGCTGAGCCAGAAAACGGTCCGCAACCACGTCTCGGCCATCTTCACGAAACTTCAGGTGGCCGACCGGTCACAGGCCATCATGCGCGCACGGCAAGCAGGTCTGGGCGTGACCCCGTAGCGATCTCCACAAGCTCGCCCCTGTCCGGACGGCCCCGCAGACCTCGGGGCCAGGGCGAGCCGTTCCGGTCCAGCGGCCACACTGCCGAACTGGACGACGACGAGGCCTACCAGGACGGCTTGTGCGCCTCAAGGACATGGCGCTCGCCGACCTCAAGACCTGTCTTCTGGGGTGGCGGTCCAATGCGCTGGGCGGGGGCTCCGGTCAGGTCCCGAGCGACGCCGAACTCACCCGCTGCCCCGGATCCCTGGCCGGAGCCCGTCGAGGGTGAGGTCGAGGAGGCGTTCGGCCTGCTCGCGCTGGTCGGGCTTGCCCGAGGCGAGGGCGATCCCGGTCAGGGCGGCGAACATGTCGTCGGCGCCGATGTCCTCTCGGATGGTGCCTGCCTTTGCGCCGGCATCGAGCAGCTCCGTCAGCGCGGCCAGCATGAGCTCCTTGCTCTGGGCGTAGGGGTTGGCGCCTGCCTCGACCAGGGCCCGCAGCGCGTCGGCCATGCCGAGCTTGGCGGTGGCGTAGTCGATGAAGCACCCCATCCAGGCGCGCAACGCCTCGCGGGGCGGCATCGCCTCCAGCAGCTCCGGTACGGCGTCGCACAGTTTGGCCAGCTCGTTGCGGTAGGCGGCCTCGATGAGAATCTCCCTGGTCGGGAAGTTCCGGTAGAGCGTGCCTGATCCGACGCCGGCTTCCTTGGCGATGCGCTCCAGATGCGCGTTCAGACCTTCCTCGGTGAACACGCGAACCGCGGCGGCGAGGATCTTGTCGCGATTGCGCTGCGCGTCGGCCCGCAGCGGGCCGCCGGTGGACCTGGCCATCACGAGGCCCCTCCTGTCGAACGAGCTTGCTAAGTGGAGGCGTCGCCACTTATGGTGGAAAGTAAGTGGCGGCTCCTCCACTTCAGCTTACGGCAACGGCCGTACACCTTCCAAGGAGAAGAAGTTGTCGCTCGCACTCGACGGAAAGATCGCCGTCATCACCGGCGGTGCCAGTGGTGTCGGCCTGGGCATCGCCCAGGAATTCGCCGACCAGGGCGCCCGCGTCGTCATCACCGACCTCCGGCAGGAGGCTCTGGACCGGGCGGTCGCAGAGATCGGCCCCCGCAGCTCAGGTATCGTCGCCGACGTCACCGACATCGCCTCCATGCAGGCCGCCTACCAGCAGATCATGGCTCAATACGGCAGGCTCGACGCGGTCGTGGCCAACGCGGGCATCGGCGCCCACGCCCCTCTCGGCGCCATCACCGAAGACCAGTTCGACCGCACCTTCGGCGTCAATGCCAAGGGAGTGCTGTTCACCGTCCAGCCCGCACTGCCCCTGCTGCGGCCTGGTGGCACCGTCGTCGTCATCGGCTCCACCGCCTCCATCCGGCCACCACGCGGCATGAGTCTGTACGGCGGAGCCAAAGCCGCCGTACGCGCCTTCATTCGTTCCTGGATCCAGGACATCCAGGGCTCCGGCATCCGGATCAACGTTCTGAGCCCTGGAGCGGTCGACACCGACTCGCTGCGCAGCGCACTGGCCATGGCCCAAGGACCCGAAGTGGTCGAAGCCGCTATCAAAGTCATGGGCGAGGGCAACCCCACCGGCCGCATCGCCCAGCCCCGTGAAATGGGCAGGGCCGCCGCCTTCCTGTCCAGCGATGCCGCCAGCTTCGTCACCGGCGTCGAACTGTTCGTCGACGGCGGCATGGCGCAGGTGTGAGCGGCCGAGTCAGCGACCAGAGCGCCACACGCCTGCCGCAGTCAGCTTTTGCATGACACGCCGCGCGCTCTCGGGCAACCTTGGGGCGGTCAGCCAACCGTCTATCAGTACGGAACCGAGAACGTGGACACACCACGACCGGTGAGCACTTCAGCGGATCCCTGACCGGGGTGCCCTTCCTCGGCAAGGGATCCGCCGAGATGTCTCGCACCGTGAATCTCGCCGTCTGCCTGCTGGTCAACGTGGCGATGAGCCTGGCTGGGGCGCCAGCCGGTGGTGGCGCAACCGAGCCAGGACTGTCAATGCGGATCCCGCCGCCCGGCCCCTCCTCTAACGCGCCCACATCGAAGCCATCGGGCCGGTCCAGGCAACTAATCGTCGATCCGATTCCTCCCCATCAGCGCGTGCACCACCCTGGGGTTGCCAGTGAGGGACACGTGCTCCTCACTCTTGACCGACGACGAGGCCCCGCCAGGGCGCGCGAGTTCTGCCATGCAGAGGTAGGAGCCCGGGCGTGAGGTGGCCTTCCTTCGTCGCTGCGTTCGCCGCCTTTGCGGAGGACACCGCCGCTCATGGTGAGACGCAGGGTCTTGCGCTGGGGTGCGCTCTGGTATCCCTTGGGCATCCCCGAGTGGTGCGAGTCGCGGGGCTCCCTTAAGCCGACCGGCTCTGCGCGCTCGTCTCCAGCGGAAGGTAGTCGTCGACTCTGAAAAGATGCACTCGAGGCATGGAAAGCGTCCCTGCGCCGCTCTTCATCATGGGCCCGGTGACGATGACACGGAGCTTGAGATCGTGCGCTTCCACCGCGGTGTGGTAGGCGTCCCCTCTCAAGACTATCTTGACCGGCCGAACCCGGTCTCCCACCAGGGCCTTCACCTTGACGACGCCTTCTTCGTCGTCCAGATCCCGATCAAGAGAGCTGACGAACCCATAAATGACGGTGTCCTCCACTCTGACGTGGTCACGGAGGAGGTGGCCGATCTCTCGAATGGCTCCTGCTGCTTCCCTCGGGAACCCGACAGTGTCACCGCCAGCCCTGGGTGGGGCCGCCGTCAGGGCCCATTGGAAGGTGATGTCCAGGTCGCTGCCATTCGGCGCGGAGACCATCGCCGCCAGGGCGGCACACGCGTCGGCCGACAAGCCGGCGACGACTGCACGGTTCAGATCTTCCTTGGGTGGTATCCGTTCTCTGACGACGGCCAGCTCATGAATCTCACGCAGGACGTCGGCCATGATGCCGGTGACGCGCCTCGGGAAGTAGTTGATCTCCGACTGCACGTCGATCAGCGGCTCCTGGTCACCCTCGATGATCACAGGCTTCATGACGCCGATCGGACTGACGATGGGAATGATGAAGCTGCCTTCGCGAGTGTGTCCCATGCCGACGAAATTGGCATATTCACGGGCGCGGCGTGGCTGTGAGCGCCCGTGGTAGGAGCGGCGATGCATGGCCGAACAGGCGTTGGCGACGGCGAACGACCGGGCGCCTTCCATGAGCTTCGCCGCCTCAGAGAGCGGAATTCGGGAGCGATCGTCATCGAACTCCAGGTCGATGACGTCATCTTCGATGTAGCGGAGTTCGGTCGCGACCTCCTCAGTCCTGGAGCCGCGCTCGCCTGCGATGTCCTCGATGAAGTTCCTGATTCTCCGCGGATAGTCCGAGGCCTGGCGGTTCAGCGGGATAAGGACCTCCCATGAATCCCTGGCCCATAACTCCATACGCGGGAGCGGCTTGCCCTGGAAATGCCAGGAGTTCGCCTTCAGATAGGCCCGCAGACCTGCTGGAGTGACTTCGGAGGCAAGCGCGTCGATGTTGGTCACAGTCCGCCCCTCGCCTTACGCATGAGCTGATCCAGCGACGCGACCGTCAACCGGTTCGTCCTCGCCACCTTGACGGACTTGGCCGCCTTGTTGCTGGTTGGCTTCAGCGCCGACATGCTGGCGTAATAGCCGCAGCGTCGCAGATGCAGTCCATCGATGCTGCAACTCACCCAATCTGCTTTGCTCGACGGCACTTCCACGACGAACAGGTAAGCCGGGACATTTCTCCCCGGGTCGCTCAGCAGATTGTAAGTGCGCGTATCGAGGGAGTAGGCGATATGATCAGACTTCATCTCCGGCTCATTAGTGCACTTCATCTGCACATCCACCCGCAAAGCCCGATCGCGGAGCTCCAGATCAACCCCGAAATGGTCTACATGGACAATGGTCACAGCGTACCCCGCAGCGTATGCCAGCGCTTCTACATAAGCCACGCTGAACCATTCCTTACAAGCAGAAATGTCCAAGTTGCCCACATCGAAACGCTACCGCCGACCGACCGGAATGTCATTCTACGCAACGAGATCGTGATCTTACTCACATATCAGCGACTCGCTAAGCATCCCATCCGGATGTCCTAAATCCCGTTTCGCGGATGTTTCTGGGCCAAACCCGACGAGCAGACTGGCCGAATCCTCTGAAGCGCAGGCACATGCGCCTTACTGGTCCTCCTGGACAATGGCAGGGAGCAGGTAGGCAACAGTTCGTTCCGCCGCTTGGCACCACCTCACGCCATTCGGATGGTGACGACGCCAACGCAAGATCGTCACTGGAACGTCCGGGAGCAACTCGGCCCACCGACCACGGGCGTCCCGCCGCGGGACCGCCGGGAGCCCGCGTTTGCCGCGGATGATCGTGGGTTTGCATCACTCCGGCATCACCCGGCGTCGAGTGAGAGCAGACACTGGTGCCGCGCACCACGGCGTCACTGGCAGTTGTCCGATCGCGCCGATCTCGCTGAACCACTGCAGTCCTTGTGACCTTGCCCGTTCGAGGTAGATCTGCAGCAGGCCTGCGCATGTCCGGACGTCGCTCTCGGCTCGGTGCGCTGTGCCGTTGTCGAGTCTTTCGGCGGCGGCGCAGTCGGCGAGGCGGTGGGAGGGCAGTGACGGACCGAAGCGGCGTGCCAGGTTCAGGGTGCACAAGGTCATGAGGTTGTCGGGGGCGTAGCCGGCGCGGGCGAATTCTGCGCTGAGAACTTCGCTGTCGTAGCGGACATTGTGGGCGACCACGATCGCACCGTCGAGCATGGCCGCAATATCTCCGGCGATCTGTGGGAAGTGAGGCGCCGCTGCCAGGTCATCTTGGGTGACGCCGTGGATGTGGGTGGGGCCGGGGCCGCGTCCGGGGTTCACCAGGCTGGAGTAGGTGCGGTCTTCGCTGCCGTCGGGGTGAAGGCGGATGATGGCGATCTCGGCGATGCGGGCCCTGCGGGTGTCGAGGCAGGTGGTTTCGAGGTCCACGACGGCGTACGGCAGAGAGCCGATGCGATGCCGACGCGGCGCTGCGACAGGCTTGGGCGTATCCAGGCTGACGGCTCGACTGCGCTGGGTGGTGACCGCGAGAGCACTGATCGACTGCTGGGCTTCGTCGACGTCGAGCCGGTGGGCGTAGGAGCGGGTGAGCAGTTCCTCGCCGATGACGTCGTCGTACTTGTCCACCCGCTTGTCGGGGATCAGTGCGGCCAGGGCGAGCGCGTCGGGAACGCCCTCTGCGGCCAGGTTGGACAGGAGGTCGGCGGCTGATTGCGGGGAGGTATCGCTGATCAGCAGCGCCAGCCCGTAGCGGACGACGTCCACGCCGTGGGCGTGCAGGGCCAGGGCGAGGGTGGTCATGATGGCGTCGCCCCGGAAGGGGAACAGCAGGGTGTCGTTGCCGTAGCCGACGAGCGGGGTGTCGTGCAGGCCGAGGCGGCGGTAGGCCGCGCGGCCCTCGGCGAGCAGGTTCTGGGCGGTGGCGTCCAGGTAGGCCGGGACGGTGGTCTGTTCGTACAGGCGCCGCATGGTGGTGCGGACGCGGTCGTGGACGAGCGGCCCGGTGCCGGTGAAGCGGGGCGGGCGTCCTCCGGAAGCGCGGGTGACCTCGATGAGCTTGGCGTGGGTGTCGATGGCCTGGATGCGCCAGCGACGGCCGGCGAAGATCAGCAGGCTGCCTTCCGGAAGTGGTTGGTCGAGGGGCAGGCTGCCGAGCGTGCGGCCCTCGGTGACGATCCGGTATTCGGTGGGGGCCGCGAAAGCGGCGTAGAAGGTGTAGTGGTTGACCAGCCGCTCCCCTGTCTCGGCGTGCAGGAGGAGCCCGTCGCTCTCCTGGCGGACGAGGTCGGCGCCAGCAAGGTCGCGCAGCAGTGTGATGAAGGCCGGGCCGTCGACGGCGCGGAAGGGGCCTTGCGCGCACAGGGTGCGATAGGCGTCGGCGGGGGTGATGCCGCCGTGCTGGGCGATGACGGACAAGAGCTGCTGGGTGAGGGTGGACAGGTGCAGGGCTTCGGCGGCCGGGGGCTCGTACCAGCGTTGCAGGAGCAGCTCGATGGTGGCGACGGCCTGGACGAGCTGGGCGCGGAGTTCGTCGGCCGGGTGGATGGTGGGGGTGGCTTCGGGTTCGCTGATGTACAGGCGCAGGACGGCCGGTCCGCCGCGCCGTCCTGAGCGGCCGAGGCGTTGCCGCAGAGCGGCGACGCTGGGTGGGGCGCCGACCTGCGCGATAGAGGTGACCGAGCCGATGTCGATGCCCATCTCCAGGGTGGAGGTGCAGACGGCGGTTGCTGGGCGCGCATCGTCCTTGAGGCGGGCTTCGGCGTGCTCTCGGATGTCCTTGGACAGGTTGCCATGGTGGGGGACGAACTCGTCCGGTACGCGGGCATCCTCGCAGCGGCGGTTGAGCAGGTCGGTGTAGTCCTCGACGGCCGCGCGCGAGTTCGCGAAGACGAGGTTGTGGGATCCGCGCAGCGTGGCGAACAGGTGGTCGGCGATGGCGAGCCGGTCGCCGGTGGCGACGTCGTCGGCGGTCACCTCCGCACCGAGCGCCTCGTGGGCGGCGCGGGCGCGCGGGTCAAGCGTGGGCGCGGCCTGGACGTACCCACGGATCTGCAGGCGCAGCTCTTGCGCGTCGCTGCTGGAGACGATCACGGTGACGTCGTCACCGGCCTGCGGGCGTAGGAAGTCGGCGGCCTTGCCCATGTCGCCGAGGGTCGCCGACAGGCCGATGCGGGGGATGCGGCGGCGGGCCGCCAGGTCGAGACGGTGCATGAGGGACTGCAGCTGGGCGCCGCGTTCGCTGCCGATGAAGGAGTGCAGCTCGTCGATGACGAGGTAGCGGGCGGACGCGACCAGGTCGCGGATCTTCCAGCCGCGCAGGACGAACATGGCCTCCAGCGACTCCGGGGTGATCAGCAGGATGCCCCGGGGACGGTCGAGGAGCTTGCTCTTGGCGGAGGCGGCGACGTCGCCGTGCCAGCGGGACACGGTGATGCCGAGGTGATCGCACAGCTGGTCGAGCCGGCCGTACTGGTCGTTGATGAGGGCCTTGAGCGGGCTGATGTAGACCGCGGCGAACCCGGCGGTGTCCGGCTGCTCGGTCAGGACGGAGCAGATCGGCAGGAACGCGGCCTCGGTCTTGCCTGAGGCGGTGGCGGCGGCGATGAGCACGTCCCGGTCGCCGGCAAGGATCGGCGCGACGGCGGCTTCCTGGGCTTCGCGCAGTTCGCGCCAGTTCTGCTGCCAGATCCACTGCTGGACCTTGGGGTGCAGGCGTTCGAAGGCGTCAGAGCCGGAAGGAGGCGAGGTCGTCATCGCCGGGCCCTCCGTCGGTGTCTTCGTCGAGAGGCGCCAGGTCGGGGTTGGTGTCCGGCGGGGGCTCCACCGAGGGCAGGATCTGCCGCCAGTCGACGCCCGGGTTCTGCTCCAGGACGGCCAGCAGGTCGCAGAACGCCTTGATGGTGGTGCGGGGTGTGCGGAAGTATGCCTCGCCGATGCGGTTGGCGCAGTGGTACATGAAGGCGGCCAACGCGTCGTCGGCCAGCAGGTAGCGGGCGGCGTCGCCGCCGGCTTGCACGTGGCGCAGCTTGGTCAGCAGAACGTACAGGTCCTCTTGGGTGAGCGAGGTCAGGCGTAGCACCGGGCCGGAGTAATCGACCAGGCCGGCGGCGGCGAAGCTGTTCTCGGCGAGCCGTGATTGCAGGGCCGGGTAGCTGAACAGGCCCCGGCGGGTGTCGGCGAGGAACTCCGGGGTGCCGCCGAAGACGAACCCCAGGTGGGCGGCGGTGCCCTGGAGGGTGTCGTTGAGTACGCGCAGAATCTGCTCGTAGTTGGAGTTGCGGGCCTGGGTGGAGGCCAGCTTGTAGAGGTTGACCATCTCGTCCAGGCACACCAGCAACCCGTCGAACCCGGCCAGCCGGACGAAGCGGCTCATGAGCTTCAGATGGTCGTGGACGGTGGTGTCGTCGATGATCGTGCGTACGCCGAGGGCCGAGCGGGCCTCTGTCTTGGTGGCGTACTCTGCGCGCAGCCAGCGGACCGCTGCCGACTTGAGCTGCTCGTCACCAGTGTCGTGACCGCGCCAGTAGGCCCCGACGACCTCGGCGAAGTCGTAGCCGCCGGTCATCTCGCTCAGGTGCGCCAGCCTGCCCCGGATGACCTGCGAGGGGTCGGCTCCGGTTTGCTGGGCCTCCGCCAACGCCGTGGAGACGAACCGTTCCACCACGCTGCTCAGCGCTCCCCCATCCGGTTTCGCGCGGGTGGCCAGGTTGCGCATCAGCTCGGCGTACAGGCTGCGGGCCTGACCGCCGCTGGAGTGCAGGCGCCGGTCCGGGTTGAGGTCGGCGTGCGCGGTGACCAGTTTCTTCTCCATCGCGATGGAACGCACCAGATGGAGGAAGAACGTCTTGCCGGCGCCGAACTCGCCGATCACGAACCGTACCGCCGAGCCGCCGTCGGAGATGCGATCGATGTCGGTGACCAGTGCCTTCACCTCGGGTTCGCGTCCCACCTGGATGTGGCGCTGCCCGATGCGCGGCACGACGCCGGCACGCAGGGACTGCAGCAGGGCGTCCCGCTCTCGGGGACGGATCGCGGTCGATGTCACGTCAGCATCTCTCCCAGCAGGTTCCGGTCGACCCAGATGGGGTCGTCACCATCCAGTAGCGGCTCGCCCGTCAGCTCGTAGGCGGCCTCATTGATCCGATCCAGCGCGCCGTCCGGCAGGAGTTTCCAGCGTGCCGCCAGTTGCTCGAACCGCGCCCGCGAGAGCTGCTCCGCCGAGGCCAGCTCGCGCACCAGCCCGGAGTGCTGTCCGTCCAATCCGGCCACGGGTGCGACGGCGGGCGGCGGCGCGGCGACCGGCGGGGCCTCGTCCTCGGTGAAGATCGAGCCCAGCAGCGCGCCGACGCGCGCGGTCTCGGCCAGCTTGGCCGCGATCGCCGCCTCGTCCAGCCGGACGAGGGGTGCGGGGGCCTGCTGCGGGATGGCGTAACCGCGTTCCGGTTCTGCCGGGCGGACGACGACCGGTTCCGTCGCCGGCGCGGGAGTGGAGGCGGCCGGCAGGAGAGCGGGATCGAGCTCCAGCAGCCGGTAGATCTTGGTGAGGGTCTTCACCTCGTCCGGTGAGATGCGGCCGTCGGCCGCGGCCACGGCGGTGAGGAATTCCGCCACGTACCGGCGCTGGGCTGTGTCGACACCCGCGATGCGCCGGGTCAGGCCGGTGAGCTTGACCGGGGTGACGGTCAGCCAGCGCAGGTGCGCGTGCAGGCGCCGCCGTTCGTCGGGGGTCAGGTGCAGCGCCCGCTCCAGATGGTCGCTCAGGTGGTGTTGCTCGGCCTCGTCGAAGTCGCCGTCGGCGGCGCTGACCGCAGCTGCCAGATGCAGCAGCAACGTCGCCGCCTGGTAGGCGTCGGAGGCCGCCGCCGTCGGACCGTCCGGCGCCGCGAACAACACCATGGATCCCGAGCTGAGAACCGCGCCGCCCAGGCGCGGGTCAGGTTCGATGCCGACTCCCGCCCGGCCCAGCACCTGTGCCAGGGCGACCACGTCCTTCTTGGCCGGCTTCGCCTCCTGCGGTGAGGAGATGAAGGCGGAGAACTCCCCG
This sequence comes from Nonomuraea sp. NPDC047529, assembly GCF_040642995.1. Classification (NCBI taxonomy): domain Bacteria; kingdom Bacillati; phylum Actinomycetota; class Actinomycetes; order Streptosporangiales; family Streptosporangiaceae; genus Nonomuraea; species Nonomuraea sp. NPDC047529. Next base: position 111,338 of record NZ_JBEYTJ010000033.1, read on the forward strand.
ACCGGCACGACGGCGCGCTCCTGCGTGCCCAGCCGGTGGCGCGCCCATGCGATCGCCTGCCCGGCGCCGCCGTCGGACAGGTTCACCAGTTCGGCCGGCAGCAGCGCTTGCGCCTGGACCGAGCGCTGTCCGTCGGGCACCCGGCCGAGGTAGCGGCTGTATGCCTCCAGGTCCGAGGTGCACTCGTCGGCCAGCGCGACCAGCTTCCGGGTCGGCGCGGCGTATCCGAGCACGTCGGGGATACGGGGCAGGGTCAGCGCGGCGGCTCCGCGAAAGCCTGCGCTGGCGGGCCGGTAGTCCAGCGTGACCTCCTTGCGGCCCGGCCGCACGATCAGCCCTTGACCGTAACGGGCGGCGTAGCGCTGCAGGAAGAGCTCGTCGAACTCGGCGGCGCAGCGGGTGGCAGGAGTGCGCGGGTAGTACTCCGGGTGCGAGCGGATCCAGGTCAACGCCCAGTGGGCAGGCACAGGTACGCCTTGCGCCGCGAAGGATCCCAGACCGGCACGCAGCCGTAGCGGAGGCGGGTAGTCGCGCGCGGGCGCCGGCGCCGGATCCCGTTCAGGGGCTCCCGTCGCGAGCATGTCCAGCACCTGCTCGAACTGCCCCACATAGCGCTTGAATGCCTTCTGCTCGCCGTAGATGGAAAGAAGACGGCGAACCTCCTGATGAATGATGGGCAGCTCGATCGCCGCCGTGGAACGGTCCCGCTGGAGGTCGTACAGCACCCGCCGTTCAAGGCCATAGAAGTAGAGGAATACATAGCCGATCGGCGCCTGCGGAAAGCGCCGCCCGTCCGCGAGCCAGGACAGATAGGCGGCCCTCGACTGCGGCGGAATGTCGCTGTACGACGGCCAATAGTCCAATCCCCGCCCGCCCCAGTCCGGTTGACGCAAGTCGACAGGCAATGTCGGGTTGATCAGCGCCGGATCCACCGTGTAGCCCGAAGGCGCGGCGAGCTGAGTGCCGACGTAGAGGAGTCCGCCGACGATGTTGTAGCCCGCGAGATTGATCCCCGTTCCTGGGCGCAGCCACGGGTCCGCAGGACTGTGGGGGCGTACCGAAGGCGTTGCCGGAACGGGAGCATGCGATGTGTGTCGACCGCCCCGGGGGTCCGATGCGTGGTGCACGGGCCTCGACGGCGGCGCTCCTGGCACCGGGGCGGGGTCACGCCGGAAGCGGTCCAGAAAACCCACGAATCACCTCGCCAACCCCCTGGGCTCAGCGCTTGCGTCCAGGCAATACGCGAAGCCATCCCCAGCCACGGATGGCACTTTAACCTCCGGCATACCTTACGTAGGCATGACAGGACGGCTCGTTATCATTTTGATTCTTCCGAAGAGAACTAAAAACGGATTTCGGTCTATCCGATATAGAAAACCACGGAACTTGCCATTGGATGACATCAGCCACACATCCAGTCCAGTTAGCCGATACCCATGCGGTCCAAGAGCTCAGTCGCACATCCCTTCCCGTTGTCGATTACTGTCCCGAGGGCTGATTTGAGAAGATCATCATTGGCGGCACGGCGATCGATGCGATCGTTGACCTGATCGGGTAACGACAGCTACGTGGGAGTGCGCGTCCAGCCTGATCGATCGCGCTCGCGTGCAAGGTCAGGACGTGATCGCGTACATCACCTCACCGAACGTCCACCGCGGTCCGTACGGAGCGCCGGGGATCTCGTCCGCTCACCTGGGACTTGGTGGCCGTTCCTTCGCTGTTCCGGTTGTGCTGCCAGCCTCGTCCGGCAGCGATCTCATCGCAGCACTGGGGACACCCCCTGGTCTCGACGAACCCCTGGCGCGTGCCGGGCCGGGGACGTGAAACATGCCTATGGCCTGTCGTCCCTCGACGGTTCATCCTCAGAGATGGCAAACGCATCGTCGTGTCGAAGCGCCGCGCCCGGTGAGGGATCGGGCCGATTCGAGCCGGGAGAGGATCGAGATGCCTACAACGATCAGGAAGATGCGCCTCAAGGCCGGAGTGGTCGCCCTGGTGACCGCGACGGCCCTTCTCACATCCGCTCCCAGCGCCGAAGCGGCTGGGAACTGCACCCATTACGGGCAGGCGGGCTACGGACAGGTGTTCACCGACAACACCTACCAGGGCGACTGCTGGGAGTTCACGCTAGGAGTCTGGACGGTCTTCCCCGTCCTCGTGAACCACAAGGTCTCCTCGCTCAGGAGCTGGGCCGCCTACCCGGGTCAACTCGTGCACCTGACCGGCGACGGCCTGACGTTCCAGGCCGGTGCCGGCGAGTGGTGGGCGAGCCTGCCCACATGGTTCAACGACAAGGCCAACGCCGCGTACTGACGGATCGAAACGTTCGTCGCGGCGCCGAGTTCCACGTGGCCCGCTCCCTTCGGGGTGGTTGCCACTTCCACCACGCGCCCCTCGTCGACCCATGTGCACGAGGAGCCGGACGTCGAACTGTACGCCCTGCACGAAGGGCACGACCGGCTGGTCGTGATCGAGAAGTACGGATCCGAATCGCGATGCCATGCGACGATGCGTGCGCTGCCGTACGGCTCGGCACCGATCTCCGCGTTGGTGCGGCCGTCGCTCGCGACGCGGGCGATGTGCCCTGCTGCGGGGGTGAGGTCGTTGACGTTTCGGCGGTTCGCCTGCTTCAACTGGGCGAGGGCGTCGGTGACCGGTGGGATCCGGCGTTGGTTCGCGCGGACGGCGTCGAGCGGCGGTGTGACCGCATCCGGCCGTGCGGTCCTGGCGGTCACGACGGCCGGCCGTCAACCTCGAGTGCTGATCCTCTCGCGGCCGTCATGGGGCTGTTCCAGGTCTTCATGAGCTCGACCAGGCGCCCGGTGTAGCTGCGTTCGGCTTTGACGTAGTCGTTGCCGCCGGGCCCGAAGGACCAGGCGATGGCGTTCATCTCCTCTTCGTCTCTGGAAGGAGCGGATCGAAAGAAGGTGGTCAAGCGTTCGTCGATGGTGGGGAACCGGTCGGCAGGCAGTTTGAGGGCGTAGAACCCGACGCGACGGATCCGGCCGTCGGGCACGCTCATGGTCACCGAGAAGGTGTGTCCTTCGGGGGGGGGTGAAGGTCACCATGTCGTCGAGCAGGGCCGGCTCGGGCAGCTTGCCGCCCACCAGGGCGATCAGCTCTTCGGCCCGGTCCGGCGTGATCTTGCTGGACGTCCGGAAGTAGAGGTTGGCGGTACCGCCGTGGTAGTCGACGGCGACGTGCCGCACGGCGGTCAGCCCCAGCGCGCGGAGGCGCGGCTCGTGCAGACGCAGCCCCTGAGGGACGTGGGACGCTCCGAGCACCCGGTCGACCGGGCGCATCCCGCCCAGGTAGACCCAGGTCTTGGCGAGGCCGTGCGCGGCGTCGAAGTCGCAGAGTTCGGTGGAGACGTCGCCGTACAGCGCGCTCCAGGAGGCGATCAGGTCGATGAGCGGGTGACCCGGCTCCAGGAGCCCGGCGCGGATCGCGGTGCCGACCGAGTCGGTGCGGCGGCGTGCGTAGAACCGGTAGTTGAGCGGGCCGCCGGGTGTGTCGGTGGTGCGCCACAGGACGGCGCCGTCGCGGAAGCTGTCAGGGTAGGTGTCCAGGACCGTCCGTGTCACCGATTCGGAGTAGGCCGCGCCGATCGCGTCGGCGGTCGACTCGATGTCGCGCAGGAACTGGTCGTGCGAGAACGCGAGCGGGATGGTCATGGTCGCTCCGATCGGTGGGGGCCGTTGTGGAGACGGGTCCAGGCTCCGTAGTGGGTGTTGCCCAGGACCATGCTGCGGCTGTCCTGCACCGCCCGCTCCAGCGTCGCGACGAGCTTGTCATCGACGACCAGGCCGTCGGGCAGGGCGATGCCGGCTTGGCGCAGGAGCGGTTCGACGGCCTGGACGGCGCTGCCGAGCCAGGTGAAGACCGTGGAACCGGGTTTCCCGCCCGTCATGGCCCCGGAGTCGACGTCCGGCCACGGCAGGCCCGCGTCCAGGAACACGCGGGTGAGGTGCCGGCCGAAGTCCGGGGCGATCCCGTGGGCGCGGAACAGGGCGCTCAGCAGGGCGTAGCAGTCGTTCCAGAGCGCGCAGCGCGGGACGCTGACGTCCGGGTTGGAGATGTCCATGTCGTGCATGACGACGATGCCGCCGGGACGGACGAACCCGGCCAGATGGCGCAACGTGGCGGCCGGGTCCGGCAGGTACTGCAGGACGAACCTGCCGACCAGCGCGTCGAACGGTCGCCACGCGGGGTCGGAACCCGCCGGATCGAACTCCGTGAGATCGGCGTTCGCGAAGCTCACGATGTCCGTGAACCCCATGGATGCGGCGCGCCGGCGTGCAGTCTCCACTGTGGCGGGATCGCGTTCGACGCCGACCACGCGCCCGCCGGGGCCGACGATCTCCGCGGCGATGAACGCGACGTCGCCCAGGCCCGACCCGATGTCCAGAACGGACATGCCCTCGGTGAGTCCGGCGCGGCGCAACAACCGTGCCGTCCAGGGGCGCACGTAGGACGCCTGAATGAGCAGCCTGCGCTGTTCCAGCGCCGCATGGCCGAGGAGGTAACCGGTTGTGTGCTCCGCCGTGTCAGACATGAAGCCGCCTCCGCGAGTTGCTCTGAACGTCGTGGGAACGGTACGTCGCGTGGGGCCGGGTGGGTAGTGCGCTGGAGCAAGGTGGTCAAAGCCGCGCCAGCACGGTGGTCGGCGGTCTGGTTGCTCACGGCCGAGGAGCCCGCGGCCCAAGCGGCCGCCCATCTCACGACACCAGGTATGTCTCGTAGGTCATGCCTGTGCCTCGATGGGCTCCGACACTGATGAACCCTCCGCGGTTTACCCAGCCGAGATGACCCTGCTCCTGGCTCATCCGACTCGGGCGTGGGTACACCTGCCATGGGATCACGTTGCGCGATTCAGTGACACCCGTATGCCGGTGCGATCGCACCTTCGCTCAGATGGTCAACTACCAGGAAGAGATCGACAGATGGCCGTCAGCAACCTTGTTCTCATCGCCGGGGCCGGCGACGTCGGCCGTACGGTCCTGGACCGCCTGCGCGCGCAGGACGTGCCGGTGCGCGCGATGGTTCACCGGGACGATGACCGTGCCGCGGACCTGCGTGCGCGGGGCGCGGAGGTGGTCGTCGGCGATCTGACCCGGCCGGAGAGCGTCGCCGCCGCGCTGGAAGGAGCCGGGCGGATGTACTTCGCGATGCCCGTGTCGCCGGACCACTTGCTGGCGGCGACCGTGGTGGCCACCGTGGCCAAGGAGTACGGCAAGCTGGTGGGCCTGGTCGACATGTCGCAGATGACGGTGTCGCAAATGACTGCCACCAGCACCGCCGAGTCGCACCAGCAGCGGCTGCACTGGCTGGCGGAACAGGTGTTCGACTGGTCCGGCCTGCCGGTGGTGCACATCCGGCCGACGTCGTTCCTGGACAATCCGCTGTTCACCACCCTGGCGGCCCGATCGATCCGGGAGAACGGAACGATCGCGCTGCCGTTCGGCACCGGGCGCACGTCGCCGATCGCCGTGGACGACGTCGCCCGGGTGGTCGCCACCGTGCTGCGCGATCCGGTTCCGCACGTGGGGCACGTCTACGAGCTGACCGGGCCGCGCACGGTCGACATGACGGAGATGGCCGAGGAGTTCTCGCGGGCCTTGGGACGTACGGTGTCCTACCTCGACGTGCCCCTGGACCGATGGCGGGCCGAGGTGCTCGCCAAGGCGGGCCTGCCGCCGCACACCGAGGAGCACATCGCCACCATGGCCCGACTGCACCGCGAGAACCGCTACGACCGCGCCTCCGACGACGTCGAACGGGTGACCGGCGCGAAGGCCGGGACAATCGAGGCGTTCGTGGCCGCTCGCCGGGACTTCTACCTGGGCTGAACCGCTCCGGCCTGCCCCGAGCGCCGACGACACCAGGCGGCGGCACGCCGTCCGCTGCGGCCACCTGCCTGTCGGCCGAGGTTCGCACGTTCGTCAGGCATGGTTGGCTCCCCCGATCCATGCCCGCGTCACGCTCGAGGAGTGCTCGATCACGAGGGCGAAGCGATGCGCCTGACCGTGCTCGGCTGCCGGGCCGGCATTGCGCCTGCCGATAACTACATCCGCCCAGGTCATGACTCTGCGAGGGTTCTGTGTGGGGTACGCGAGCTCCGGTCCCTCGGGAGACGGGAACGCGTACGGCAGGATGATCCGCTGTGCTGCTTCGCTTGGCCTACCTAACTGTCACGAACGCCTTCGCCGCGCTGCGGTTACTGCCCATGAGCGATCGAGACAAGGACGTGGAGATTCTCGTTCTACGTCACCAGATTTCTGTCCTCGAACGCCAACTCGGCGCTGACACCAGAGTGCGATTCGCGCCCGAGGACCGAGCCCTTCTCGCCGCTCTCCTGACCTCGCTGCCCCGGGAGGTCCTGTGCCGGCTGCGGCTGCTCATCCGCCCAGACACCGTCCTGCGCTGGCACCGCGATCTGATGAAACGTCGTCATGCCCGTGCCTGCCGACCGAAGCGGCCTGGCCGTCCACCCACCGTCCAGTCCATCCGCGCTCTCGTCCTGCGCCTGGTCCGGGAGAATCCCGGCTGGGGCTACCGGCGGGTGCACGGCGAGCTCACCACACTCGGTATCAAGGTCGCGCCGTCCACCGTGTGGGAAATCCTCAAACAGGCCGGTCTCGATCCGGCACCCGAACGAGCCTCCACCACATGGGCCGGCTTCCTGCGCTCGCAAGCCGACGCTCTGCTGGCCGCCGATTTCATCGAGACCATCACCTTGAACGGGCAGCGCCAGTACATCCTGGTGGTGATCGAGCACGCCACCAGGCGGGTCCGTGTGCTCGGCACCACCGCGCACCCGAGCGCAAGCTGGGTCACCCAGGCGATCAAGAATCTGGTGATGGACCTGGACGATGCGGGCCGCAGAGCGCGGTTTCTGATCAGAGACAGGGATGGGAAGTTCCCGGCCCTCATGGATGCGATTCTCGCCGAGGCCGACATCAAGACAGTGCTCACCGGTATCCGGATGCCGCGGATGAACTCGATCATGGAGCGGTGGGTGCAGTCGTGCCGGCACGAGCTTCTCGACCGCTGCCTGATCTGGAACGAACGCCACCTGCGGCACGCCTTGCGGGAGTACGAACGGTTTTACAACCAGCACCGGGCCCATCAAGCCCTGAACCAATCCGCCCCGCTGCGTCCCGCCCCGGACCCGATTACGGCCCCCAAGCGAATCACCGACCTGGACATATGTAGAAGAGTCCGGCTCGGCGGTGTCCTCCACGAATACTCACATGCCGCTTGACCTGCATGGACGAAATTTCGGCAGGCACAGACTCCGGCACTGCCCACCTGCTGCCCGGGCTGCTGCGCCTGCCCGAGGCAGCGCGCGCACGCACGGACCGCTGTTCTTGGCCCAGCGTTGTCCCGTCCCCGCCCGTGTCGGGGCAGGCCGGCGACGAGTCGGGCGCGCCCCTATCGGCGGTGCACGTACAGGTAGACGGTGAAGAAGCCGTCCTCTTCGCACTTATAGGTGCGGTAGACGCCGTTCTGCACACCGATCCTGCCGGTGCTGTCGCAGATGGCATAGGCGCGCTCGATGGGCCACCTGGTCCAGGAATCGATCGGACCTTCCCACCCGTCGGCGTGCGCGGCACTTCCTACGGCAAGCCCTCCGGCCACCGCGACGACGGCAGCGGCGACGGCGATGATCTTTCGCATGTCGGTTCCCCTTAACTGTCGCTCTCCAAGAGCGACGCGCTTCACCCGTTCAGCTACTTAGAGTGTCATTGCCGTAACAAGTTGCCTGGAATCGCCTCTACGGTGCCGGGCGCTCACCGCACCTTTGCCGGAATGCCGCAGACATCGCCGAAAGTATCGACTACCTGCGTGAGCGGCCCTTGGAGCGGACGGGACGTGCCGGTGCTCCAGGTCGAGGTCCTCGACGTTGAGGGCGAGGACCTCGGCGGCTCCGGCCGCGGCCGCGGCCAAGACCGCGAACATGAAACGGCCCTTCTTTGGAGGCCAGATCAAAGTTCTCCGTCAGCGACACCACGGTGATGCCGCAGTCGCGCAGCTCGTTGACCGTGGTCAGCACGTGCCCCGCTGAGCGGCCCCACCGGTCGGACTTCCAGAACTTCAGGGTGGCGCCCGCCTTGGGCAGCGCCAGGAGCGCCTCCCATGCCTGGCGGGTGGGGCGGCATGGAGCCCGGTCAGGCCCAGGCGCTGTACCCGATGGCGTCCCGGTAGACGGTGGCGGGACATTCGAGCACCTCGCCGCCGGGCATGTGCAGGTTGAGCCGCCCACCGTTGGTGGGCTTGCAGTGAGTGACGAAGACCGGCCCGGGATAGCGGACGCTCTCAGGCCGGATGCAGTCCACGTCGTACAGCCCCAGCGGGTTGCGGAAGCGGATGGCGCCGACGAATCCCGGATCGGTGCACTCACCGACCATGCGGGCCGCACCGGAGTCACCCGCTCGGTCGGTCCGCACACCCTCAGCGGCGGCCGGAGCCACCGAGACACCCGTGGTTAGCGCGGCGAAAGCCGCCATGACTATGGTCGCGCGTAGGTGGGAACGCACATGAACCCCTCTCTCCATCCGCCGGCATCCAGCGGCTGAGCTTCCGGAACTATGACTGGTATCGGGGCCCGGTTGGGCGCCATGCGAGTCAGCAAAGCCATGAAGCCGAGGTGTCCAACAGTGACTCGGACAGGCTCGTCCAGACTCGACCACCGGACGGTCGGCCGGGACCGAACGGCCGGCAGCCGCCGACACCACACCCTCGAACACTCTTGGTAATCGCTCATACGCTTTGCGACAGGAAGGGGTTGCTTGAGTGAGGCCAAACGGCCCGAGACGGGAGGGCAAGGGCTGAGGGCGGCTCGTCTTCCACGTGTTTGGCGAGCTGTGCCGCAGGCCCATACCGGCTGACTAGGCCCGGCGCTCGGGTCGGTGCCATGAAGTGCAAAGTAGCTCTCTGTAACCGCTTGTCAGTGTCGACAGACCCTCGTCTGTCGACACTCGCGCCGAAAGCCGCGAGGTCGCAGGTGGTGAGCGTCGAAAACCCGTGTCAAGAATCAACGTCGGTGAACGGTTCGGTTCGTGGATTCCGACAGGCACCGGTACGACGCCCTGACCTCGGGATACGCCTCTACTTTGCGGCCTATGACACCGACCCGAGCGAAGGGCCGACAAACGCGCCGCCATCCTCGCCCGGCGCGAGCGCGGGGAATCCATCCGCGCCATCACCGCCGGCGTCAAGGTCTCCGTCGGCGTCGTCCACAAGACCCTGGCCGAGGCGAAGGAGTCGTAGGCCGGCCCTTCGCTCGGGTCCGTGCGAAGAGCCCCAAGCGGCGGGCGTTACCTCAAGTCATAGGGGTCCGAGATGAGCTGCCCCACACCTCGTAACGGCGTGCCGCCAGGAGCGGAATCGCGTACGTGGATCTTTTCCGACGCTTTCCCCGCTCGTCCGCTCCTCCTCCTGCGCTGCGACCGCCGCGTTCGATGTGGTGGTGGGCTCTTCCTGCGGCGCTGCTGGTCGGTGCTGCGGTCTGGGGCGTCAGCGTCTGGCTGCTGCAGGATCTGGGCACGCTGCCCGCTCCCGAGCAGATCTCCGCCCGGATCGAGGCCGTCCGTACCGCGCTGGCGGCCGGTGCCGGCGTCGGCGCCGCGGTAACACTGCTGCTGGCCGTGCGCCGCCAGCGGCACCAAGAGCTGGCCACCGCGCACACCACGCACGACGCCGCTGAACGCCGGGTGACCGAGCTCTACACCAAGGCGGTCGAGCAGCTCGGCAACGCTCAGGCCCCGGTCCGGCTCGGTGGTCTGTATGCGCTGGAGCGCCTAGCCCAGGACACCCCGGCGCTGCGGCAGACGATCGTGGACGTGATCTGCTCCTACCTCCGCATGCCGTACACGCCGCCGGATGAGGCCGATCCGGCCGGGCCTGCTGTGCCGCGCGCCGCCGTCGCAGGCGTCTCCGCTCCGGTGATTGGCCGCGATCCACAGGAGGAACGCCAGGTTCGGCTGACCGCCCAACGCATCCTGACCGCCCACCTACGTTACGACAACTCCTCTGCACCACGTCGCCGGTGGTCTTCCCGCCGCCCCGACCGCAACCCACGCCACTGGCCGGACATCCGACTCGACCTCACCGGCGCCGTCCTCATCGACTTCGATCTCAGCACCTGCGTGGCCCAGGTGGAGTCGCCGCCATCGGCGGGACTCCACAGGTGGTTCACGCCCGGTACCGCTCGAACTGGCACTGCAGGACCTCCCAGATGACTTGGAGCTGCCGCGCGTCGATCTCGTCATCTCGCTGCGATGACGTCGACAGGCGTGACCGCCCCTCTGGTTCGGGGTCGGCCAGGCCCTGCAGACTACGCCGCCAGAGCCGGTTAGGGAGGCCCTGAGCAGGCCCTTTGTAGCCTTCCGGTCACTCTGCGGACTCCCCGGCAGTTGAGTCGGCGACGGCGGCAAGAAGGCGGGCGCGGGCAAGTTCGCAGAACGGTTCGCTGAGCTCGATCCCGATGAATGACCTGTTGAGTTGCCGTGCGGCTATTGCTGTGGTTGCCGCCCCGGCAAACGGGTCGCAGACCGTGCCGCTGGGTCGGCAGCCAGCGGCAATGGCACGCAGCGGGATGTCGATGGGGAATGCCGCGAAGTGCGCCGCCTTGAGCGGTCGTGTCGAGACTGACCAGACATCCCCTGGGTTCCGCCCCAGGGGATGTACGGCGGTATGCCGCTGCCCGGTGGCCAGCGGGGCTTCCCCCAAGGCCAGGTAGTTAAGGTTTCTGGGCAGTTGGCAAGGGTGCTGTGGAGATCGGCTCGGCGGTGTAGATGCCTGGTCTTATCT